>WYBS01000141.1 GCA_011525755.1 Planctomycetaceae bacterium | reverse complement strand
GGCACCGTACGACTGGCAACCTATGGACTTCGAAGAGGTCATTCGAGCGCGCAGGAGCATGAAGAGCTTCGTCGAGGAGCCCCTCGATGACGCCACGCTCCGGCGCCTCTTCGGGCTCGTCCGGCTCTCGCCCTCGTCGTTCAACCTCCAGCACGCCCGGTTCGTCGTCGTGCGCGAGAAGGCGCGGCGCGCCGCCCTCCGCGCGGCCTCCTACGGCCAGAAGCACGTCGAGGAGTGCGGCGCCGTCGTCGTCGTCGCGGGCAAGCTCCGCGCGCACGAGGACGTCGAGCGCGTCCAGCAGCACGTCCCCGACCCCGCGCACCGCGCGAGGCTCGTGAAGACGATCACCGGCTACTACAAGGACGACCCGCGGTTCCAGCGCGACGAGGCGATCCGCAGCGGCTCGCTCGCGTCGATGACCTTGATGCTCGCCGCGCAGTCGATGGGCCTCGTCACCTGCCCGATGATCGGCTTCGACGCGGGGAAGGTCGCGGAGATCGCCCGGCTGCCCGAGGACCACGTCCTCGTGATGCTCATCGTCCTCGGCAGGCCCGGCCCCGGCGCCCCCTTCCCGACGAGCCGCCTCCCGCTCGAGGAGACCGTGAAGCTCGAGACGCTCGACGGGCCCGGGCTCCGCTGAGCGCGGGGCGGCGGGCCCCCGCACCCCCCCCGCGTCGTAGACTGTCGCGATGATGCGCACGCTCCTCCTCGCGCTGCTGCTCCTTTTCCCCGCGTGCCTCGAGTACGAGATCGTCGTCACGACCGTCGTGAAGCCCGACGGCACCGCCGCGCGCACGCTCGCGATCCGCGAGAAGAAGGACAAGAAGACGTGGGAGCGATTCGAGCCGCCCGCCGCGCCCTACGCCGTCGAGGGCGACGACGACAAGGGCTTCACGGCGAAGGCGGAGCTGAAGCCCGGCACCCACCCCGCGGGCCTCCGCGTCCGGCTCGGCGACGTCGAGGAGGGCGCGCCCGCGCCGCCCTCCGCGGACGGGACCGTCTCCGTCGAGGCGGCCGACCTCCTCATAGGGACGCTCCTCCGCTACGAGGAGCGGATCGCGATCGGCGCCGACCCCGGGCGCTTCCGCGCGGCGCTCCCGCGGTGGAACGAGCTCGGCCTCCGCTACACGATCGAGACGCTCCGGATCGCGTTCCCGGAGATCGACTTCAAGGAGGTCGAGACGAAGGCCCGCGCGGAGTTCCTGCCCGCGTTCGACCGCGCCGTCGTCGCCGCGCACTTCTCGGCGCAAGTGCTCGTGACCGAGGCGCGCGCGCAGGGCCGCCTCGACGAGGCCGCCGCAGGGAGGCTCCTCGCGGTCGCCGCGAAGGAGTTCGCCCCGCTCGACGTGGCCGTCACGCTGCCCGAGGGCCCCCCCTTCGACGACGGCGAGCTCGAGGCCGCTTCCGAGAAGGCCGCGCGGCAGCTCCTCGGGCGCCTCTTCGCCCCGCTCAAGGCGGAGGACCGCGCGAAGGTCATCGACGCCGTCCTCGACGAGGAGTCGCTCTCCGAGGCCGGCGAGCAGGCGATGGAGAAGCTCTTCCCCGGCGAGCAGGCGCAAGAGAAGCTCGCGCGCGACGCGCAGGCGTTTTTCTGCGACGCGCTCGGCGCCTACATCGCGTACGGCCTCGTCGACTCCTTCGACCTGCGCTTCCGCGTCGAGATGCCGGGGATCCTCCTGCGCGCGAACGGCGAGCTCTCGCACCTGCCGGCCGTCACCTGGCGTCTCGAGCAGGGCGACCTCATCCTCGCGCCGCCGGTGCTCTCCGCAATGAGCTTCGTGCCGAGGGAGGGGGCTCCGGGGGAGGGGTGGGACGGCGCGGCGATCGACCGCATCGCGAAGGCGCTCGCCGAGGTGCCGGCCGGGCAGAGGGTGGCGCTCGAGGGTCTCGTCGCGAAGGCGCTCGAGGTCGGCTGGCCCGACGATCCCGCGGGCCTCGAGGGCGAGGAGGCGGCGGCGGCGTACGAGGCGATCCGCGACGCCGTGAAGGCGGCGGTCCCCCCGGAGCCCCCCCCTTCCGCGAAGTAGCGCTACTTCACGTCGAAGTCGACCGAGGCGAGCAGCGCGTCGAGGACGGCGGTCGCTTCGTCGCTCCCGGCGCGCTCCATCGAGAACGAGAAGACGCCGAGGTCGGTCTTCACGTAGACGCCCCGGCGGTCGCCCTTCGCGACCTTGAGCGCCGGGCGGCCGTCGACCGTCGTCTCCTCGAACGAGTCGAACGCCCGGCCCTTGACGCTCACGACCATGTCCCACACGCCCGCGTCGGTCGCCTCGATGTCGATCTTGCACCGCGTTCCGCTCGCGGTACGGCCCTCCACCTGCATGATCCGCGCCGTCATCCCCGCGCCGCCGTCCGGCTCGTCGAACGCGAAGCCTTCCGGGCACGTGAACGCGATGCTCCAGAGCCGGCTCACGTAGCGGTCGCGCTCGAGCGTCCCCGCGTCCGCGGCGGGCCGGAGCGTCCTGCCGCCGATGACGACCTCGACCGGGTCGATCTCGAGGTTGCCCATGCCCTTCAGGAGGCCGATGTAGGCCTCGGGGCCCGCGGCGTCCTCCATCGTCATGCGCGAGAGGGTGATGTGCGTGGCATCGACCGAGCCGTGGCCGAGCGTGCCGTCGAGCGCGTACCACTCGCCGCCGATCCAGACCTCGCTCCACGCGTGGCCCCCGAAGGCGTTGCCGATGCAGGTGAACCCCATGACCACGCGCGACGGGATCCCCGCGGCGCGCGCGAGCGCGCAGAAGAGCACCGCGTGCTCGGTGCAGTCGCCCTTCCGGTCGCGGCAGACCTCGAGCGCCGACGCGAAGCCGACGCCCATGCTCTTCTCTTTGATGTTGTCGCGGACCCACCGTTCGATGAGCTTCGCGGCCTTCCACGCATCGGTCTCGGGGCCGACGACCTCGCCGGCGAGCTTCACGATCTCCGCCGCGTCCGACTGCACCATCGAGCTCGCGGCGAGGCAGGGCGCGAGGTCCTCGGGCGCGTCCGCGATCGGCCGCGTCCCGGCGCCCTCCGACGGCACCTTCCTCTCGACCGTGAGGAGGATCGCGCCGCCCTCCTCCTTCTCGACCGCCTGCCGGTTGTCCACGAAGTCGGGCATCTCCTCCCTGGCGCGGATGCGGTAGACGGCGCGATCGACCCGCCGCGGGTGGGGGATCGGGTGGAGCGGCGCGAGCAGCGAGTTCGCGAACGAGTCGGGCAACGCGGCGGGAGGGGCGGCGGCGCCCTTGCGCGCGCGCTCCTCGGTCGTGGAGAAGGACTCGATCTGCATCCCCGCGATGCTCATCCTCGTCTTCACGGCCTTGCCCTCGGCGTCGGCCCACGTGATCGGCTTCACGCTGAGCTTCTTCATGAGGGTCTCGACCCGCACGAACTTCTCCTTCTTCCCGTCGAGGAGCTCGATCTCCTCCGCGGGGCCGATCGTGACGGCGACGTCCACGGGGCCGCCGAGGTCGGCCGCGTAGGTCCTCGCGTCGAACTTCGCTCCCTCCCTGAGGCCGGTCTCCGCCGCGAGCCGCTCGAGGCGGTAGGGGCCGACGACACCCTGGCCGACCTCCTGCTTCGCCTCGCGCGCCTCGCCGGCGATCGTCGTCGTGAGGATCGCCTTCGTGCCTTCGAAGCGGATGTCCATCTCCACGACGAGGTCCGACATCTTGCGCGACGAACGGATCCGGAGGATCGCGCCGTCCTCCGCGCGCTCCTCGGTCGTCTCCTTCGACGCCATCCGCACCGCGGCGCCGCCCCGGTTCATGACGGTCTCGGTCTCGACGCTCGTCTCGATGATGTCGCCTCTCCGCACGACGCGCGCGTGGGCCCAGCCGGACTCCTGTCCCGAGATCTTCACGACCTGCCAGTCGTCGGAGAGGACCTCCGGCTCGCCGGCGAGGGCGAGCGGGGCGAGGAGGAGCGAGAGCGCGAGAAATCGCTTCATGGGGGGATTGTAACGGGGCGCTGCGGACCGCCCCCGGAGCCCCCTCTCATCCCCTGACGACGGCGAGCGTGACCGTGTCCACGGGGCCGTCCGCCCAGCGGCGCTTGTACGGGAGGTCGATGCCCATGTCGTAGGTCCCGACGCCCTCCTCCGCGAGGGCCGCGATCTGCTCGACCTGAAGGAGGCCGCCGAGCGACACGTGCGCGAACCGCTCGTCGTAGCTGAACTGGAAGCCGCGGTAGGTCACGTCGCGCACGCCGCCCATGATGTAGCCGACGTCCTCGCCGTCCTTCCGAGCGAAGAGCATCCGCGCGCGGTCGCCGAGCCGTGCGAGGAGCGCGCCGTAGAACGCGCGCATCTCCGGGACGAGGATGCCCGTGCCCGCGAGCCCCTTCCAGCTGCGGCGCTCGACGGCGACGGCGCGCGCGAGCGTGCCTCCGCGCTCGAACGAGATCCCCTCCGCGCGCGCGCGCTTCGCCGCGCGGCGCGCGTTCGAGCGGAGCTTCCCGTCTCGCCGCGAGAGGTAGCCGTCGAGGCCTCCCTCGAGGCTCGCGACCCAGCGCGTGAGCGCGGGGCCCATAAGCACCTCGTGGCGCCGGAACGCCGCGACGACCGCGCGCATGAGCCGCGCGCCCGGCACGAGGCCCGGGAGGAGGATCGCGTGCCACGGCTCGCCCTCGATGGCGGCCGCGAGCTCCTTCGCGACGCCGTCGTGGCCGACGAGCGGGCTC
>WYBS01000140.1 GCA_011525755.1 Planctomycetaceae bacterium | reverse complement strand
TCTACACGACGACGCTCCTGCTGATCGGCATCATCCTCGTGCTGAACTTCGTCGCGGTCGCGGTCCGCACACGCCTGCGCCGCCGCTTAGAAGGGGTTCTCCCACAAGCCCGGACACATGCGTAACTAGCTTGCCCGCAACGGCTTGCGGCAGCCATGTGCGGCAGTCGTGCCGCAGGACCGGAAGATTCTTTTACCGTCCGGCCTCGGGGCGGTCCCGTTCGCGCTGCCGCTCCCGGGCCTCGAGGCGCTCGAGCGCGTCGTGGAGCATCCGCTCCATCCGCTCGACGCGCTCCTCGAGCCGCGCCAGCCGGTCGTCCGGGCCGGGCCCCTCGCGCCGCTCCCCGCGCGCGAACTCCATCACCTTCTCGGCGCGCCGCTTCTCGGTCCGGTGCTGGAGGAGCCGACCGAGCTCCTCGCACTGGGCCGCCTTCTCGGGTTTTCCGAACGAGCGCCAGAAGCCCGCGGACGCGAGCAGGAGATCCGCGATGTCGAGGTCGCCGGGGCTCGCCTTCATCGCCTGCCCGGCGCGGTCCGGCTTGCCCTCGAGGAGGAGCTCGCGCGCGTGGATCGCGCGCCCGAGCGCGTCGGCGTCGCCCTTCCGCTGCGCCTCGAGCAGCGCATCGCGCGCGGAGCGCAGCGTGTCGAGGTTGCGGCGCCAGAACTCGATCTCGGGATTCTCCTGCCCCCGGGCCCCCTTGATTTCCACGCGCAGGCGATCCGCCATGCCGCGCATCTCGTTCGCCATGTCCTCGCAGCCCGCCCTGTCGAGCGCCGCGATCGCCTTCTCCATGTCGTGGAGCGCCTGCACGCGCGGGTCGCCGCCCTCCTTCGGGCCGCGCGCGCCCTCGAGGCGCTTCCTCATCGCCTCGGCGTCCGCGCGCACGCGCGCCGCCTCCTCGCGCCGGCCGGCCTGCTCGAGCAGCGCGGCCTCGTCGAGCATCCGCTGGATCTTCTCCTTCGCCTCCGCGATCTCGCGTTCCTCGGGAAGGGCCGCCGCCGCGACCGCGAGAAGCAACACGCCGAAGAGGATTCGCATGGTTCGCCTCCGCAGCGGGAGCCTCCCGCCCCCGCGCCCCCCATCGTACCGTCATCGGGGAGGGCCCCGGGAACCCCCTACTTGCGCGTGACCGCGGGGATCGTCGCCTTCTTCAGGAAGAGGAGCGCGAAGCAGGTGCCGAGGACGTCCTCGGGCCCCATGCAGGTGCCGTCCGTCCAGCGGCCCTTGCGGTCCTGCTCGCGCAGGAGGAACGCGGCGCCGCGGGGGTACCACCCCTTCCCTCCGAGCTCGCGGCGGCCGGAGAGGATCCCGGCGCGCTCGATCGCGTAGAGGTGGGCGTAGTGGTAGTGGTCGCGCCCCTCGAAGTGTGGCGACGGGTTGCTCTCGACGTCGAAGTGGGCGTCCATGTACCCGAGCGCCTTCTCGATCGACGGGGCGAGCGACGGCGGCTCCTTCACGCCCTCGAGCGCGAGCTGCTCTTTGCAGATGAAGAGCGTCGAGAGCGCCGCGGCCGTCATGCCTCGGCTCGGCTTGTTACGCGCGTGGTACGGGAAGCCGCCGGAGGGGTCCTGGAGCTTTCCGTGGAAGTCGACGATCCGCAGCCAGACGTCCGCCGGCACCGGATACCCCGCGAATGACGCAGACCGGAGCGCGAGCGCCGCGAACTGCGTCGCGGACACGTCGGCGTAGTCTTCCTCCTGGGGCCAGTACCCGAAGCCCCCGGCGCTCCCTCCACAGCCGCGGAGGTGCTCGATGCGCCCGTCCATCCAGCGCCATTCCTCGGCAGCGAATCGGCTTCCCTTGGGGGGCCTCCGGTGCCCGGACGACCGGACGAGCTTCCCCTTCGGCGCGTCGACGCCGTTGAGCGCCGTGAGCATCAGCACGAGCGCGGCGGACTCATAGCTCGCGTACTCGTAGTCGCGCGTCGCGGTCTTTCGGAGCCACGTGAGGCCGCGCTGGATCGCGGGATCGTCCCTGGGCACGCCGCAGACGGAGAGCGTGTAGAGCGAGAACGCGGTCGGGCCGAGGCGGTAGCACACCGGGGACGCCATGCTGCCGTCGTACGCGGTCGAACTGGCCATGCACGGCCCGTAGCTCCCGTCCTCCCGCTGCGCGGACCTGAGCCAAGCGACGCCCGCGTCGATCGCGCGGTTGATCGCGTCGGGCGTCGGCGCGGGTTCCTCGCCGCGCACAAGGGCCGCGAGGACCGAGAGCCAGAGCACCCGCCGCATGGGACGATTGTCGCACGAGCGGCGGCCCCCGGAGCCCCCTCGCACCCTGACCGGGAGGGCCCCGGGAACCCGCGCCGCAGGGCCCCGGAGAAGGCGGGCCTGCCGCGCCGGAGCCTTGGCGAGGGCGGGCTACTTCGTCGTCGCCTCGGCGAGCCCCTTCCTGTCGAGGGCGTCCCAGAACTCCTTCACGAGCTTCTCGTCGCCGCGCTCGGCCTCGATCTGGACCATCACCTTCCTGTGCACGATGTTCGCGTTGCAGCGCCCCTTCTCGCTCGTGATCATGCCGAGCCACTCGCCGTCCTCGATCACGTCCACCTTCTGCCCCTCGTTCCCCTGGCTCATCATCGCGCGCATCGCGGGGTCCTTGAACATCTGGAGCATCGAGCGCTGCGCCTCGATGATCTGCGGGGAGTTCGAGATCATCACGTTGACCTCGGGGCCGTCCTCCGCGCCCTTCTTCGTGTAGCGGCGGCTCACCTGCGTCCACTGGAACGACTGCTCGCCCGAGCCCCAGTTGCCCTGCTGCGTGTCGACCTCGCCCAACTCCCACTCCTTGTCGTCGCGGGCGGGGAGGAACGTCGCGAGGTTCTTCATCGCCTTCGCCTGGATGAGGCCGATCGCCTTCTGGAGGCTCTCGATCGCCTCCTGCGGCTTCTTCGCCTGGAACGCCTCGCGGCCCTTGTCGATGGCGGCGAGGACGGCGGCCTCGTCCTCGGCGTCGCCGGCGAGCGCGGGCGCGAAGAGAAGCGGAAGGGCGAGCAGGAAGAGCTTGGCGCGCATGAATGGGTCTCCTTGGAAGCGGTCGCGTGAGTGTACCGCTCGGGACCGCCGCCCCCACGTTCGACCCCGGTGCGGAACGAGTTCCGCACCCGGAACTCCGCAAACCACGCGGGGACCGTCAGTTGCGGCGTCCTGACACGTTAACCGTTGCCCTGTAGAATCCCCGGGGTGCTGCGTGGGGATGGGCCGGTTCTCCCGGGCCTTGCGCTCGCGGCGGCGCTCGGCGCGGCCTGCGCGGGCCTCGTCGCGCTCGGCAACCCGGGCAACATGGGTGTCTGCGGCGCGTGCTTCCTCCGCGACCTCGCCGGCGCGCTCCGGATGATCGAGAAGCCGCGCATCTTCCGCCCCGAGGTCGTCGGCGTCATGCTCGGCGCGCTCGCCCACGTCCTCGCGCGCCGCCGCTTCGCCGCGCGCTCCGGCAGCTTCGCGACGACGCGCTTCTTCTTCGGCCTCTGGATGGGGATCGCGACGCTCGTCTTCCTCGGCTGCCCCTTCCGGATGCTCCAGCGGATCGGCGGCGGAGACACGAACGCGGCCTTCGGCGCGGCCGGCTTCGTCGGGGGTGTCGGCCTCGGCCACCTCTTCGAGCGCAGGGGCTATTCGGTCGGCCGCACGGAGATCGTCCGCGGGCCGGTCGGCCTCCTCGGCCCGGCCGCGGCCTTGATCCTGATCGTCCTCTTCGCACGCGGCATGCTCGCCGGGCCGGGGCCGGGCGACACCGGCGGCCCCGCGCACGCGCCCTGGCTCCTCGCGCTGGGCATCGCGACCGCCGCGGGCGCGGCGCTCTCGGCGACCGGCTTCTGCGCCGTGAGCGCCGCCCGGCAGATCTTCCTCAAGAGGAAGCGCATGCTCGTGGCCGCCCTTCTGCTCGTCGCGGGCTACGCCGCCGTGTCGCTCGCCACGGGCGGATTCAGGGGGGGCTCCGGGGGCCAGCCGATCGCGCACGCGGACACGCTGTGGAACATCCTCCCGATGGCGCTCGTCGGGCTCACGGGCGTGCTCGCGGGCGGGTGCCCCGTGCGGCAGATGGTCATGGCCGGCGAGGGGAACGGCGACGCCTTCGTCACGGTCGCGGGGATCACGACGGGCGCCGCGATCGCGCACAACATGGGCATGGTTTCGTCGCCGGACGGCCCGACGGAGGCCGCGAAGTGGGCCACGGGCATCGGCCTGCTGCTCGCGGTCGCGTACGCCGTGGCGATGACCGCGAGACGCAGGAGCTAGCGCTCCGCGCCGGCGCGAAGGAGACCCGCATGCGAAACGCACTCCCGGCACTCCTCCTCGTCGCCGCGTGCGCGGCCCCCGGAGCCCCCCGCGATCCCGACGCCGGCAAGGAAGGCATCGAGAAGGTGAAGGAGCGCGAGCCCTTCCTGCCGCTGCTCCCCGACGCCGATGCCAAGAAGGCGATGGGCGGCTTCCCGGGCAGGCGCGCGCCGAACCTCGCGCGGGTCGCGGCGCACATGCCGAAGACGTTCGCCGCGGAGATGGCCGCGTGGGGCGCGCTCGGGCAGGAGGGGACGATCGACCGGCGCCTCCTCTCCGAGGTCTTCTACGTCGTCTCGAGCGCGAACGACTGCTTCTACTGAATGGGCCACGTCGTGATGACGTCCGAGTTGGCGGGCGTCGCCGAGCATCAGGTGCTGTGCATCGAGCAGACGACGGATCCGAGGCGACAGGCGATCTTCGCCTTCGCGCGGAAGGTCTCGCGCGAGCCCGCGTCGGTCACGCGCGCGGACGTCGACTCGCTGCGCCCCTACCTGAAGGACGCGCAGATCGTCGAGCTCGTGTTCGCGGTGTGCCGCTACAACACGATGAACCGGCTCGCGGACGCCTTCGGCGTGCCGCTCGAGAAGGAGAACGTCTTCGCGCCGCCGCGGAAGAAGAAGGGGAAGGCCGCGGAAACCCCGAAGCCGAAGGACGCCGGGGCGGCGAACGCCTCGGGCGACCCGAAGGTCATAGCCGTCAAGGAGGATCGCGTGGCGATCTCCTGGGGCTCGTTCGACAAGGTGCGCGTCGGCACGGTCTTCTCGCTGAGCCGCGGGGACAAGTACGTCGGCCGGGCCACCATCACGGCCGTCGACCGGAACATGTCGGTGGGAGCATTCGACAACAAAGGGCCGGGCGGGCCGCCGCAGGTCGGCGACAGGGCAACGCTCGGCGACATCATCGAGTAGCCCGCCCGCCAATCGCGTCAATCGCGCCAATCGCGCCAATCGCGCCAATCGCGCCAATCGCGCC
>WYBS01000139.1 GCA_011525755.1 Planctomycetaceae bacterium | reverse complement strand
TTGGGAGGTCAGGCGTCGAGGTGCGTGAACTCGGCGCGGTAGCGGACGAGCGCGGGGCCGCCCGGGAGCGCGCCGGGAAGGAGCTCGACGACGCCGGGGGGCCCGGGAGGGTCGAGCGGCACGGGACTATAGATGGCGTGCCCGAGGATCGCGCCCTCCCGCTCCGCCACGAGGGACACGAGGGCCTGGCCCGCCTCGCGGAGCGCGTCCACGAGCCGCGCCTCGGCATCCGTCGGGAACGCCGCGACGTGGATCGCACGCACGGCGGCGACGTCCGCGGCGCGCTCGAGCCTCACGGACACCACGTCAGAAGAGCTCCAGCTGGCCACGCGGCGCCACGGGCATCGCGGGCGGCCCAGCGCCGCCATCGAGCCCGAGCCGGCGGCAGTGGAGCGCGAAGAGGTCTTCGACGGCGGCCCAGCGTGCCCCCCTGCCCTCCATCCGCGCGCCGGACCGCGCCTCGCTGAGCCCGCCGCCGCGCATCTCGCGGATCGCGTTCACGACCTTGCCGTAGCGGTCGGGATACGCGGCCCGGAGCCGCGACAGGAAGACCTCCTTCACCTCGGCGGGAAGCCGCAGGGGGATCCGGAACGCGTGCGTCGCGCCGCACTCCCTCGCGCGCGCGAGGATGCCCGCGACCTGGCTGTCGTTCAGGCCGGGGATCACGGGCGCCACCCCCACCCCCGCGGGCACCCCCGCCCCCGAGAGAGCCCGCAGCGCCTCGAACCGGTCGGAGGGAGACGGGGCGCCGGGCTCGATCGCACGCGCCATGGCGTCGTCGAGGAAGGGGATCGAGACGCTCACGCGCGAGAGACCCTTCGCCGCGAGCGCCGAGAGAAGGTCGAGGTCGCGCCGCACGAGCACGCTCTTCGTGATGATGGAGGCGGGGTTCCGGAAGTCGAGGCACGCCTCGAGGAGGCCGCGGGTGAGCCGGTAGGACGCCTCGAGCGGCTGGTAGCAGTCCGTGTTGCCGGAGAGCGCCACGGTCTCGCCCCGCCACGAACGGCGCGCGAACGCCTTCCGCAGCAGATCCGGCGCGTTGACCTTCACGACGATCCGCCGCTCGAAGTCGCTGCCGGCGCCGAAGCCGAGGTACTGGTGCGTGGGCCGCGCGTAGCAGTAGGCGCAGCCGTGGAAGCAGCCGCGGTAGGGGTTCGCGCTCCAGCGGAACGGGACGTCCTCGCTGTCGTTCTCCGAGAGGATCGAGGCAGCCTCCTCCTCGTGGACCTCGAGGCGCGCCGGCGGCGGCTCGCCGATCCACTCGCGGTGCTCGGAGAGCCACGGGTTCGGCGGGTTCGCGACGGGCCGCGGCATGCCCCAGCGGTACCGCGGGGCGGGGACGGAAAAGGGGCGGGTGGTGCCCGCCCCTTGCGGATGCAACGGTGCCTACTGCTTCGCGGGCTCGGCAGGCGGCGGCGGCTTCACACGCATCGCCACCGACTCGTTGTACTTCTTCGCGGTCTCGACGACCTTGTCGATGAGGCCGTAGAGGGCGTCCGCGTCCTTGTTGACCTTCTCGGAGTCGCCCTTCATCTGCGCGGCGGACTCGGCGTTCAGGTTGTTCGACCAGAACTGCCGGTGGTTCTTGAGCGTCTCCATCAGCGGCCCGTAGGCGGCCTTGGCCTCGTCGCCCGCCTTGAAGATCTCGTCGTAGCGCGCGCGCGACGCCGCCATGTTCTTCGCGTCCCGGTCGCGCAGACCCGGGTCGGTGATCTTGCTGTTCTCGTCCCGCCAGCGCGTGAAGTAGGGCTCGGCCGCGGCCTTCACCTTGTCGACGCGCTCGCTGATCCCCTTGCGGTCCTTCTCGACGGTGTCGATCGCCTTGCCGTACTTCTTGTAGTGGCCGACGAAATCGCCGTCCGTGTTGTTGACGATCGCGTCGTGCTCGGCGAGCGCGTTCTGGAGGTCGGCCTTGCCCGCCGTGAGCTCCTTCGAGAGCTTGTCGATCTGGCCCGTGAGGTCCTCGAGCTCGCTCTGGCCCTTCGAGCCGGTGCTGCTGCAGGCGCCGATGAGCGCCGCGATGAGCAACGCGTGTACGCGCATGATTTTGGGCTCCTTTCCGTGGTTCCGGAGCGACGATTCTGCCACCGGGAGCCAGCTTCAGCGGCCTGCCGCCTCCTCCAGAAGCTCGACAAGGCGCCGGGCCTCGGCCGCCTCGGGATCGAGATCGAGGAGCCTCCTCGCGTAGGGTAGCGCGCGCCCGGGCTCCTTGCGCTCCGCGTAGAGGATCGCGAGCGCGTGGAGGATCGCGGGGTCGTCCGGCGCCAGCCGGTGCGCCGCCAGCAGCGCGTCCTCGGCCTGCGCGAACGACCCGAGCTTCTGGAGCGCGACGCCGTGGTTGTAGAGGACGCGCGCGCGCGGGATCCGCCGCGCGGCCTCGCCGAGCGCGTCCGCCGCCTCGCGCAGCCGCTCGTCCTCCGCGAGCAGGAGGCCGAGGCTGTACCACGCCTCCCCGTTCCCCGGGTCGAGCTTCGTCGCCTCGCGCAGCACCTGCTCGGCCTCGGCGTTCCTCCCGCCCGCGTTGAGGAGCACCGAGAGGTTCGCGCGCGCGGGCCAGAACTGCGGGAGGATCTCGAGAGCCTTCCGGTACGAGATCTCCGCGCGCCGCGTGTCGCGGGTCGCCTCGAAGAGCGCGCCGAGGTTCAAATGCGCCTCGGGGCGGTCGAGCATCGCCTCCTGCCGCGCGCGGAACTCGGCGAGCGCGCGCTCGAGCGAGGCGCGATCGGGGAGGGCCTCGGGAACCGCGGCGAGCGCGCGCGCCGCCTCGACGCGCACGAGCCGCACGGGATCGGAGAGCAACGGCGCGAGCACCGGCGCGGCCGAAAGGGGATCGCCGAATCCGCGCGCGGCCTCCACGCGCACGAGCGGGTCTTCGTCCTTCGCCCCGCGCGCGAGCGCGTCGCGGTCGCCGTACCGCGCGAGGAGCCCGAGCGCCGTCGCGCGCACGATGCCCGGCTGCTCGGGGTCGAGGAAGACCTGCCGGAGCGCCGGGACCGCCGAAGGATCCCCGGCGCGGCCGGGGGCGATGGCCTCGGCGAAGTGCGGCGGCCGCGGCGTCTCGCGCGGGTACCAGCTGTCGATCGCCTCGACGGCCCACGGCGCCGTCTTGTCCGCATGGCAGCCGTTGCACGCGTTCGGCACGCCGAGCTTCACGGTCAGGTCGGGCCGCGGCACGCGGAAGGAGTGGTCGTGGCGCGGGTCGACCTTCATGTAGGTCACGACGGGCATGTGGCACTCGACGCACATCGATCCCGGCTTGCCCGGCTCGTGGAAGTGGTGCTCCTTCGTGTCGTACTCCTTCTTCTCGAGCGTCCCGAACTGCGGCGGCGGCGAGTCGTTGTGGCACCGCTGGCACATCGCGTTGCCCGGAACGCGGAGGCGCGCCGTGTGCGGATCGTGGCAGTCGCTGCAGCGCACGCCCTTCCCGTACATGCGGCTCTGGAGGAACGACCCGTGGTTGTAGACCTCGTCGATCATCTGCCCGTCGGGGTGGTAGAGGTCGGGATCGAGGAGCACGAGGTCGTAGTGGTCGAGGAACGCGGCGCCGTAGCGGTAGTGGTCGTCGACGACGGAGCGCCGGGCGTGGCACCGCGCGCAGTGCTCGACCTCGACGCGCCCCTTGAGCCTCACGTCGAGCCCCTTCGGGTCGTCGACCGCGTAGTCCTCCTTCGACGCCTCGACGCGGCGCGCCCACGCGACGTGGCGCGCCCCGGGCCCGTGGCACCCCTGGCAGCCGACGTCGATCTCGGACCACGTCGTCCGGAAGATGCCGCTCGCCGCGTCGTAGTTCTTCGCGAGGTTCGTCGAGTGGCACTCCGCGCACATGTGGTTCCAGTTGTAGGCGAGCCCCGTCCAGTGGAGCGGGTCGCCGGGCGCGACCGCCTCGTCGTGGAGCGCAAACCACTTCTTCCCCTCCACGTCCCACGCGACCGCGAGCGCCTGCAGCCGCCCCTTCGGGAGCTCGACGAGATACTGCTGGAGCGGCGTGACGCCGAACACGTACTTCACCTGGAACTCGTCGTCCCGCCCGTCCGGCCCCTCCGTGTAGACGAAGAAGCGCCCGGTGCGCCGCGTGAAGCGGGTGAGGACGCCCTCGTGCACGAATGCGACGTCGTTGAAGTCGCCGAGGACGGTCTCCGCGGTCGCCTCCTGCATCGCGAGGTCGTGGTGCGAGCCCCGCCACGCGCGCGTCTGCTCCGCATGGCACTCGAAGCACGTGCCCGGCTCGGCGAAGCGCGGCGAGTCGTCGGCCGGCTTCGCGGCGTCCGGGCGCGAGAGCCGGTACGCGACTCCGCCGAGGAGACCCGCGCAGAGGGCGATGACGAGGCCGCGCCGCTTCACGGCGGGATGATAACCGGCCCCCGGAGCCCCCCCCGTATGATGGGCGGATGCGCTTCCTCCCCCTCTTGCTCCTCGCCGCATGCTCGAGCGTGTCGACGAACTACGACTACGACATGTCGTACGACTTCTCGAAGCTCCGGACCTACCGCTGGGCGGACATCCCGTCGAGGTCGGACGCGGACCCGCTCGTCGTGCAGCGGGTCGGCACGGCCGTCGAGGCGGAGCTCAGGGCGAAGGGCTACGCGCAGGCCGAGGGCACCCCCGACTTCCTCGTCGCGACCTACGTCGGCAGGCGCACGCGGATCCAGGTGACCGACTGGGGCTACGGCTACGGCCCGTGGGGCCGCTGGTACGGCGGCGGCGGACTCGACGTCTACGAGTACGAGGAGGGGACGCTGATCGTGGACATCGTCGACAACCGCTCGAGGAAGCTCGTATGGCGCGGGACGGCGGTGAGGACCATCGACCCGCAAGCGACGCCCGAGGAGAAGACCGAGCACATCAACGAGGCGGTCGCGAGGATCTTCGAGAGTTTCCCGCCGCAGAGGAAGTAGGAGTCGCGGCCGGGCCGCTGCAGTCAACGAGCGGCGGACCGCTGAGCGGCCAGCTCGGTCGAAATCGGGGGGGTGCGGGGGCCGCTACTCCCGGCAGCAGACGAAGATGCCGCCGAAGTCGCGGCAGAAGGCGATCCGACGGTCCCTGCCGGGCGACCCGGCGAGCCCGCATGCCTCGTCCATGACCCGCTTCCGCGAGATCCGCCCGGTGGAAACCGCCGGCAACGCACGGTCATCCTCCCACGCTACGGCGCCGCGCGGAGCGTGCGCAGCGCGCGGCGGAGGATCGCGCGCGTCTCGGGAGTGCGCGACTCCCTCGCCCAGCGCCGGCAGACGGAGCGCGTCCAGTCGGGGCGCGACTTGCTCGCGTCGTTGAGCCAGTTGCCGACGGCCTTGCGGACATAGTCGCTCGGGTCGCTCCGGAGCGGCTCGAGGAGCGGGAGGCCGGGCTCCGGGTCCTCCTTGAGCGCGTCGAGGTGCTCCGTCCAGACGCCCCGCGGCCGCGTCGCCTCGACGGCGCAGCGCCGGACGTTCGGGTCGTTGTCCGCGACCCACGCGCGGAGCAGGCGGAGCCCCTTCCCGAGCTCCCTCGCGAGATGCGGGCGGAAGGAATCCCACGCGCACTCGCGCACGGCCATGTGCGGGTCGGCGGCGAAGCGGCGCGCGAGGGCGAGTCGCTTCGCGAGGGACAGCCGCCCGTCCGCGAGGAGCATGTACGCGGCCCACGCGCGCGCGGTGTCGGAAGGGTGTCTCGCGAGCCTCCCGAACGCGGCGCGGCGGCGCGCCGCCGGGAGCCCCTCGTGCAGGATCCTGCCGACGGCCTTCGTGCGGTGCGAGATGCCCAGGGCGCGGTGGGGCGCGAACGCGCGCCGGAGCCGCGCCGCGTCGCGCGCGAGCCCGATGTCCTCGAGCACATGGGAAAGGAGCGCGTCCGGATCGATCGCGAGCCACTCGACGAGCGTGCGCGTCTCCTCCCGCCCTTCGTTGAGCGCCTTCAGCACCGAGGGCGGGATCTCGGACATGCGGCGCGCGCCCTTGCGGGGGGTGCTCATCGGATGGGGCTGCGCTCCGCGGCGATCTGCGCGAGCCTCGCGGCCTTCGTGACCAGGTACTGGCGTTCGGCCGCGCTGGCGGTGGCGGCGGCCGCCGCGCGGTAGTGCGGGATCGCGGCCGCGAGGTCCCCGGACATCTCGAGGAGGTGCGCGCGCACCGCCGCGAGGCGGTGGTGGCGCGCGAGGCGGGGGTCGGCCTCGAGCGCCTTGAGCCGTTCGAGCCCGTTGCCCGGCCCGTGCACCATGGCGGCCGCGATCACGAGGTTGAGCGCGACCATCGGGTTCCTCGACATGCGCTCGAGCAGCCCGTACAGCGCGAGGATCTGCGGCCAGTCGGTCGCGTCCACGCTGGGCGCCTCGTCGTGCAGGGCGGCGATGGCCGCCTGGAGCTGATACGTGCCGACCGCGCGCCTGGCGAGTGCCGCCGTGATCAGCGCCGTCCCCTCCGCGATGGCGGCGCGGTCCCACAGGGCGCGATCCTGCTCGTGCAGGGGGATCAGCTCGCCGTCGCGCCCCGTGCGCGCAGGGCGGCGCGCGTCGGTCAGCAGTAGGAGGGAGAGGAGGCCCGCCGCCTCGGGGTGGTCCGGCTCGAGGCCCCGGAGGACGCGCGCGAGCCGGATCGCCTCGCTCGACAGCTCCACCCGCACGAGCCGGGGGCCCGCCGTGCTCGCGTAGCCCTCGTTGAACATCAGGTAGAGCACGTGCAGGATGAGATCGAGGCGCCGCGAGCGCTCGGCGGCGTCGGGCAGCGCGAACGGCACCCCCGACTCCGCGATCGTCCGCTTCGCCCGGGCGATGCGCTGCGCCATCGTCGCCTCGGGGACGAGGAACGCGCTCGCGATCTCGGCCGTCGTGAGGCCGCTGACGGCGCGCAGCGTGAGGGCGATCGCCGAGGGCGGCGTGAGCGCGGGATGGCAGCACATGAACAGCAGCAGCAGCGTCTCGTCGCCCGCCACCGCCATCGCCTCGTCGTCCGGCACCGGAGGCTCCTCGAAGGCCGGGCGGGAGCCGGCGGCGGCTTCCTCCCGCCGCCGCCGGGCCGCCTCGCCGTCCAGGTGATCCGCCATACGACGGCACGCGACGCGGTAGAGCCAGCCGCCCGGGTTCGCGGGTGCGCCGGCCTTCGGCCACTCGACGTGCGCCGCGAGCAGCGCCTCCTGCACCGCGTCCTCGGCCGCCGCGAAGTCGCCGAACCGCCGAGTCACCGCGGCGAGCACCCGGGGCGCCGCCTCGGACAGCAGGTCCCGGATCGCCGGGGGCGTCGCGCATCCCGTCATTGGGACTCGGGCGGCGCGCTCATCACCTGGCGCACCTCGATCGGGATGCCCAGCGGCCGGCCGCCCGGCCCGGGCGCCGCGGAGGCCGCGGCCGCGATCTCGACCGCGCGCTCCGGCGTGGCGACATCGACGATCCAGAAGCCGGCGAGGAACTCCTTGCTCTCGGGAAACGGGCCGTCGGTGACGACCGGCGGGCCGCCCTTGCCGGTGACGATCTTCGCGTTCGCCGGCATGTCGAGCCCCTCGGCGAGCACCAGCTCACCGGCCGCGGCGAGATCCCGGGCGAACTTCTGCATGAACTGGAAGTGCGCGGCGAACTCGGCCGGCGACCATGTGCTCACCATCGTCTCCCAACCCGCTCGCGTCCCGTGCATCATCAGGATGAACTTCATCTTCGTGTGCCCTTCCCTTCTTCCGAGCCTCACCGCCCATCGTACGCCTGCCGCAGGCGCCGGATGTCGATCTTATCCATCTTCATCATCGCGTCGGCAACGCGCTTCGCCTTCGCGGGGTCCTTGTCCTCGAGCATCTCGCCCAGCGCCGTGGGGATGACCTGCCAGGAAAGTCCGTACCTGTCCTTGAGCCAGCCGCAGCGACCCGGCTCTCCCCCGTCGGCGGAGAGCTTCGTCCAGAGATCGTCGACCTCCTCCTGGGTCCCGCAGTTCACGACGAGGGAGATCGCCTCCGTGAAGGAGTACATGGGGCCGCCGTTCAGCGCCATGAACTCCTGCCCGGCGAGCCGGAACCTCGCCGAGATCAGCTTCGGACCCAAGCGGGCCTCGCCGAGGACCTTCGAGTCGGGGAAGATCGAGGAGTAGAAGCGGATCGCCTCCTCCGCGTCGTCGTCGAACCAGAGGAAGGGGACGATCTTCTGCGTCGCGGGCATGGGGTCTCCTGCGGCTTCCCCGCGTGCGGACTGGCCAAAGGCGCTGGCGATCAGGCGGCCCGGCGGGGCCCACGCGAAGAGCGCGGCGGCGGCGACGAGAAGAAGGAGCGGGCGACGGACTCTCTTCATGGCATTCGACCTCGTATCAAGGGACGGCCCCGCCCGCCGGAACGCTCCGGCCCATGGCAGGGCTTCGACGCGTAGTCGGAGCCGAATCGGCCCGCTCGACATTGCCCGTTCCCTTTTCCCCGCGGACGGCTCCTCGCGGGGACGATCGGGGGGGTCCGAGGATCTCATCCGGGAAGGCGATCCCCCTCAAGGGGCGGGAGCGCCCTTTCCGACGCGGCAAGCCTGCGGTGACGCTGGTGCCGCGGGTGCGACCTGCTCAGCCACCCGTGATCCGCCGAAGCGCCGTGGCCGCGCGGTAGCGTAGGCGGGCGTCCTTGTGGTCCGCGAGCGCCTTCAGCGCGGGCGCCGCCTCCTTCGCGCCGACGTGGCCGAGGATCGACGCCGCCGCGCGCTTGGAGCGGAGCACGAAGCGGAAGCCGGCTCCCTTCGCCGCGCACTCGCCCGCGAGGTCCTTCCCGTCGCCGTCGTCCTCCTCCGACCAGCCGAGCACCTCGATGAGCGCAGGTGCCGCGGGCCGCGCCGCTTCGCCCATGCCGGCGAGGACCGTCATCGCCTCGCTCGAGGCCCACGGGTCGCGCTCGAGGACGACATCGCCGAGCGCACGGGCCACCGCCTCCCTCTCCTCGGGCACCGCCGCCAGCAGCGTCCTCGCCGCCTCGACGCGCACGACCCCGCGCTCCCGCTCAAGCACCGCGTCGAGCTCGGGCTTCGCCTCCGCTGCACCGGACTTCTTCGAGCGCAGCGCGCGCAGCACGCCGTCGATGTCGATCTGCCGGCGCATCGCGTCGCCTTTCGATTCGGAGAGCTCGCGCAGCTTCTCGCGGAGCTTCTCGACCGGCACCGGGCTCTCGCGCGGCTCCTCTGGCTCCCGGTAGGCGTACGGGTACTCGGCCACGTGCTCCGGCCACTCCGCGCGCGGCCGGAGCAGCGTGATCACGCAGGCGCCGATGCACGACGGCCAGCTCATTCCCTTGCCGGGGTCGCCAAGCATCGGCAGGAGATCCTTGATGTCGTCCGCGGACGCGGGATGCGTGCGGGCCACCGCCGTCCAGCCGATGACCGCGACGCTCGCCGAGGCCGTCGCGCGCACGCCTGCATCGGCGTCCCGCAGCGAGCCTGTGAGCACGTCGATCATGACGTCACCGCCCCGGGGATCGAAGCCCGCCACGACGATCGCGGTCGCAGCGCCGGCGCGGCGGGCCGAGGGCCGCTGGTTCGCCGCCATGGTCGAGGCGATGTCCGCGGGGGTCACCGCCACGCCCATCCTCGCGAGGACGTCGCCGATCTGCCGCAGCGCCGCATGCGACGGATCGCGCACGTCCGTGAGATAGCGGACCAGCTCCGCGAGACCCTTCTTGCCGAGCGCGGCGAGCGACTTCGCCGCGGCCTCGCGGACCGAGGCGTCGGCGTCGTCGAGCATGTCCACGAGCAGACCGACCGCCGCGATGCCCTCGGGGTAGGAGGCGCCATGCTTCGCCGCTTCCTCGCGGCGCTTCGCCCTGTCCTCGTCGCACCCGCAGAGAACGAAAAGGCCGAGAAGCATCCAGCGCATGGCGGACCTCCGGCACGGGACAGTACCAGATCCGCAGGCCCCCGGAGCCCCCCCACTTCGGCGCCGGCCCGCCGTCGCTCGCCTTCGGCGAGCTACGGCGAGATCGAAGCAGGCGAAAACTGGCGAGCCCGCCTCCGCTCGCCGTGCGGCGCCCTCCGGGCGATGCGCGCGCTCCGCGCGCGCCACGGCGAAACCTGATCCTGTTCGAGTCCCGTCACGGAGCGGGCCCGGAACAGGCGAAAACTGGCGGGAGTGACGGGACTCGCCGCGCGGGGCGCCCTCCGGGCGCCAGGCGCGCGCGCTCCGCGCGCGCCACGGCGAAACCTGATCCTGTTCGAGTCCCGTCACGGAACGGGCTCGACAAATGCGAAAAACTGGCGGGAGTGACGGGACTCGCCGTGTGCCGGCCTCCGGCCGACGAGCGCGCGCTCCGCGCGCGCCACGGCGAAACCTGATCCTGTTCGAGTCCCGTCACGGAACGGGCTCGACAAATGCGAAAAACTGGCGGGAGTGACGGGACTCGAACCCGCGGCCTCCAACTTGACAGGCTGGCGCTCTAACCAGCTGAGCTACACCCCCGCCTCGGGAGACCCGAAAGTCTATGCCCGTCCGGGGGGGTGTCAACCTTGCCGGGATCGCCGCCGCCAACGCCGCGGGCAAGGCCCGAAAACAGCGCGGCCGTCCTGCCCAGGTGGGCGGGACGGCCGCGCGATGGCGCAACCGCGGGCTACGAGAGGTAGCGCCGGAGCGCGTCCTCGAGGTGGTTCGCGAGGATGATCTGCAGGCTCTTCTCCGTCTCGGAGAGGAAGCCGCAGAGGTCGGCCATCTTCCGCTTCGCCTCGTACTGCTCGCGCGCCTTCGCGAGCACCCGGATGAGGCGGTCGATGTCGAAGATCTCGGGATGCGACTCGCGGGAGATCCTGACGACCAGCCTCTCCCCCTGCATCTCGATCGAGTTCACCTTCGACGGCGTGAGATCGATCGGCGCGCCGCTCACGCGCGCGGTGATCCGCTTGCCGGGCAGGAGGCCCTTGATTCCCCGCTTCACGGCCTTGGTCTTTCGCTGGTTCGCCATGGATCCCCTTTCGGCAATCGGGGGTTTCGGCTTGATGGGCCCTAACGAGCCTTCTCGCCTCCGGATCGGGGGGGGGCCGGGGGGGGGCCCGCGCCCCCCCGGGTACCATCGGCGTCCCGTGCCGACCGTCCGCGAGGAGATCCGAACGCTCGTAAGGCTCGCCTGGCCCGTCGTGGCCTCGCAGGTCGGCCTCATGCTCTTCGCCATCGTCGACATGGCCATGCTCGGCCGGGTCGGGGCCCGGGAGATGGGCGCCGCGGCGCTCGCGGACGCCTGCCTCTTCGGCTCGATGATCGTCGCGATGGGGCTCGTCCTCGGGATCGATCCCCTCGTCTCCCAGGCCCACGGCGCGGGCCGCGGGGACGCCGTCGGGCGCGCGCTCCAGCACGGGATCGTCATGGCGCTCCTCGGCGCCGTGCCGGTCACGTTCGCCTGGTGCCACGTGGACACGATCCTCCGGTGGACCGGCCAGACTCCCGAGCTGGCGGCACTCGGGCAGGCCTACACGGACCCGCAGATCTGGAGCGTCGCCCCGGCACTCCTCTTCGTGGTCCTCCGCTCCTACGTGCAGGGGCGCGGGCTCATGACGCCGCCGCTCTGGATCATCCTCGGCACGAACGTCCTGAACGTGCTCCTCGACTGGGTGCTGATCTTCGGCAAGCTCGGCGTGCCCGCGATGGGACTCGAAGGCGCGGGGCTCGCGACCGGGATCTCGCGCTCGGTGATGCCGCTCGGCCTCGCGATCCTGATCTTCGGCCGCGGGCTCCACCGGGGCGCCTGGGTCCCGTGGAGCCGCGAGGCGCTCGGCCGGGGGCTCAGGAGGGCGTTCGCGATCGGGCTGCCGCTCTCCTTCCAGATCGGGCTCGAGGTGTGGGCGTTCAACGCGTGCACGCTGATCGCCGGGAAGTTCGGTGACGCGACCGTCGCCGCGCACGCGGTCGTGCTCAAGATCGCGTCGTTCATGTTCATGGTCCCGCTCGGGATCTCGGCCGCGGCGGCGACGCGCGTCGGCAACCGGATCGGGGCGGGGGATCCCGCCGGCGCGCAGCGTTCCGCCAACGTCGCGCTCGGCGTCGGCGCCGCCGTCATGTGCGGCTCCGCGCTCGCGTTCGTGCTCCTGCCCCGCCCGCTCGCCGCGCTCCTGACGACGAAGGCGGAGGTGATCGCCATCGCGCTCACGATCTTCCCGATCGCCGCCGCGTTCCAGATCTTCGACGGGACGCAGGTCGTCGGCTGCGGCATCCTGCGCGGCATGGGCACGCCGCGGCCCGGCGCGCTCTTCAACCTGCTCGGCTACTACGGGCTCGCGCTGCCGCTCGGGTGCGTCCTCGCGTTCCGCGGGGAGATGGGCATCCGCGGCGTGTGGATCGGGCTCGCGCTCGGCCTCGCGGTGGTTGCCACGCTGCTCGTCCTCTGGATCGCCTACCGCGGCCCCGGCCGGGGCTCGACCCGCGTCGCGGGCTCCGTGGCGAGCGCGAGCGCCATGAGCGCGGTCGAGTAGACGCGGCCGCCGTCGTCGCCCCACACGCCGATCGGGTCCCACGATCCCGTCCGAGCGCCGCTGCCCGCCGGGTGCTGGCTCCGGAGCACCGCCTCCTCGAGCGCCGCGCGCCACCTCCTCCATGGCTCGCCGCCCACGAGCGCCATCGCCTCGGTCCCGTGGAACCAGTAGTACATGTCGATCGACCCGTCGTCGGGGTTCCAGGCCGGCCGCATGTCGAGGCAGAGGTCCACGCCCTTCCGGATCAGCTCGCTCGTCCCGGAGTCCTCCCCCGCGTGCATCCGGATCGCGATGCCTGCGGCGGTCATCGCCTGCGACTTCTCCGCCGGGAACGAGTCCTGCTTCCCCTCCGGACGCGCGCACGCGCCGCCCGGGAAGTTGTAGCCCACCTGCCCGAAGTCCGGGTCGGTCACCTTGTCGACCCACACGCGCGCGCCGTCGAACGCCGCCGCATCGACCTTGAGGCCTGCGTCGCGCCCCGCCGCGAGCGCCATCACGCACCAGCCGGTGACGGAGGTGTCGTTCTCGCCGCCGCGGGGCTCGTAGCGCCACGCGAGGTAGGGGTTCCGCGCGGCCGCGAGGAAGTCGAGCCCCTTCTGCGCCGCCTCGCGGCAGCGCTCGTCGCGCATGGTGCGGTACGCCTCGCAGAACGCGAGGGTCGAGATCGCGTGGCCGTACATGAAGTGGAAGTGCCGCCGCGTGCCGAAGCATCCGGTGTCGTCCTGCCACGTCCGGAGGAAATCGAGCCCCCGCCGGGCGGCGGCGCCGCCCGCGTTGCCGGTGCGGACGAACGCGAGGACAGCGAGCGCCGTGACGCCGACGTCGTAGTGTGCGCTGCCCGGCCCGTCGCACCTGTCCCCCGCGGGGTCGTGCCTCATGAACCCGTCGCAGTCCCACTTGCCGTCGTCGTCCTGGTGCGCGGCGAGCCACGCGAGCGCGAGCCTCACGGCGGGGCCGCCGCGGATCGGGCCCTGCCCGAGGCGGAGCGCCTCCTCGTAGGCGGCCCGGGCGCCCGGGCGGTCACCCTTCTGCCGCAGCGTGTCGCCGATCCGGATCTGCGCCTCCATCGCGAGGCGCGAGAGGCGGAGCCTCCCGAGGTCGTCGTCCGCCGCGGCGGCGGGAAGGAGGAGGAGCGCGAGGAGGAGGAAGGGCCGCATCACCGCACCCCCATCGCGTCCGCGTGGCGGTAGTAGACCTCGAGGCTCATCGTCATGAGGGCGGTCGCCTCGACGCGGCCGCCCTCGACGCCGACGGGATCCCACGAGCCCGCGCGCGACCCCGCCGCCTGCTGCCGGTCCACGATCGCGGCCTTCATCGCGCCGCTCCAGGCCCGCCAGTCGTTGCCGCCCGCGAGATAGAGCGCGAGCGTGCCGAAGCGCCAGTACTCCATGTCGATCGCTCCCTCCTCGACGTTCCAGACGGGGGGCTTCGCGACGCAGAGGGCGATGCCCTTCGGGATCGCGTCCGCCGCGCGCGGCCCCTGCCCGCAGAGCATCCGCGCGAGGAGCGCGGCGGCGGTCGCGCGCTCGGTTTGCTGCTCCTGCCCGACGCGGCCGGTCGCGCCGTCGGTCGCCGTGCCGACCCAGGTGAGCGCGTCCCGGAGGGAGGCCTCGGGCACGTCGAGCCCCGCGCCGCGCGCCGAGGCGACGGCGCTCACGCACCACGCGGTGAGCACGGCGTCGTCCTTCCAGCCCGCGCCCGCCGCCTGCTGCCGCACGAGCGCCGCGACGGCCCGCTCGGCGGGCAGCCGGTAGCGCGGGTTCTTCGTGAGCGCGTAGCCCTCGGAGATCGCGACGGTCGCGATCGCGTCGTCGCGAAGCGATCCGGTGCCGAAGGTCCCGTCGTCCTTCTGGGACCCCGTGAGGAAGGCGAGCCCCGCGCGCACGGTCGCCGCGTAGGGGTTCACGTCCGCGGCGCCGCGGTCGAGATACCCCGCGCCGAGGAAGGCGATCGTCGCGAGCCCCGTGACGGCGACGTCCTTGTCCGCGGCGCCCTTGCCATCGCACCGGTCCTCCTTCGGGTCGTGCTTCATGAACCCGTCGGCGTCCCAGGAGCCCGCGTCGGCGTCCTGGTGCGCGGCGAGCCACTGGAGCGCGCGCTCGACGGCGCTCTTGTCCTTCACGGCCGGGCGCCGGCCGCGGAAGGCGCCGCCCACGGCGCCCCCGAACGGGACCTGCGGCGTCGCGGCGGAGAGCGCCGCATGGAAGATCTCCACCGCGCGGGCGTACGCCTCGAGCGCCTCCTTCTCCTTCCCCTCCTCGCGGAGGAGATCCGCGAGCTTCAGCCTCGCGTCGAACGCGAGTCGCGCCATGTGGAGGCGCTCGAGATCCGCCCCCCGGTCCCCCCCGGCTTCCTGCGCCGCGAGGGGCGCGACAACGAGCAGAAGGAGAAGCCGCCGCATCACTCCGGCTCCTTCGCCGGCGGCGGCTCGACGGCCTTCTCCTCGGCCTTCTCCTCGGGGATCCCGAGCCTCCCTCGGTTCTTCTCGAACCACTCCTGCCACTTCCGCTGGATCTCGAGGCGCTCCGCAGGCGTCATCTCGGCCTTGACTCCCATCGTCACCGCCTCGCCGAGCGCGGCCTCGGTGATCTCCTTCATCGCCCCGTCGCACATGTAGGCGAGGAGCGGGAACTCGCCGCCGATCTCGCGGATGAGCGCGGGAATCGCGGGGACTGCGTCCTTGCCGAGCCGGCCGAGCGCCCACGCAGCCGCGCGCCGCGCGACCTGGTACTTGTCCTTCGCGAGCACTTGCAGGAGCGCGTCGCGCGCCTCGACGGCGCGCATCTCGCCGAGCTGGGCCACGGCGTTGTAGCGCACGTCGTCGCTCTTGTGGCCGAGGAGGGTCACGTAGTAGCCGACGACACGCTTCCGGCCCTCGGGCGTGCCGTCGTCCGCGGGGGCGGCCTCGATCGGTTTCCCCCCGTCCGCGGCCTTCCCCTCTTCCCTCGCGAGAGCCTCGCGGAAGGTCGCGACCGCCTTCCGGTACGCGGCGAGCGCGCCGTCGAGGTCGCCCTTCTCCCGGAGCTCGTCGCCGGCCTTGAGCTGCGCCTCCATCGCCATGCGGGCTGCGTCGATGTCGTCGGCGAGGACCGGCCCGGCAAGCAGGAGAACGAGGGCGTACCGCATCAGCGCACCTCCCTTGATGGGTAACGGAGGGGGCCGGGGGGAGGTTCGAACCCGGTCAGCGCATGGCGGCGCGGGCCGAGGCGGCGAGCATGAGCGTCGCCCACCCGTCGAACAGCAGGTGGATGCCGAAGAGGAGGCCCACCACGAAGGCGCCGCCGCCCGGGAGCTTCGCGACCATGAGCAGGCCGAGGAGGAGGGCCGCGCAGCCGCCCGTGAGGACGTAGCCCCAGCCCGGCGCGGGGCGCGCCTGGAACGCGAGGAGCACCCGGAACGCGCCGTCGACGAGGAAGTAGACGCCGAGGAGGACGACGATCGAGAAGGCCCACGCGCGGGGTGCCGCGAGGAAGAGGACGCCCGTTGCGACGCGGAGGCTGGCGGTCAGGAGCGCCATGAGGCCGCCGCGCCAAGCACGCACGCGGATCGCGCCCGCGAGCTGCACGGCGCCGCCGAGGAGGAGGAGCCATCCGAGAAGCGCGATGAGCGCCCGCCCGGCGGCGTCGGCGAACGCCACCGAGACGATGCCGACGAGGATCATGGCGGCGCCGGCCGCCACGACGGAGCCCCAGCGCAGGGCGAGGATCTCCGTGCTCATGCGGTTTTCGAGCGTAGCAACGGCGTGCCGGGGCGGTCAACCCGGCGGCCAATTGACAGGCCGCGGCGGGGCTGGGACAAAAGCGCCCCGATGCGCGCGCTCCCGCTGGTCCTCCTCCTCGCCGCGTGCGCCGGCACGCCCCGACCCGCGGACGTCCCGGGGACGCACGCGATGTACGCCGGGAACCGGCCGCCGCCGCTCTCGAAGATGGCGGTGCTCCTCGTCTACTCGCCGCCCGAGGAGGAGGGGAAGACGCTCGTCGGCCGGATCACGGCCGAGGCGACGGGCGAGGACTTCCGCCCGCCGCTCGACATGCGGCTCTTCGAGCTGGAGCCGGGGCGGTACCGGATCGAGACCTACTTCTGGATCGCGCACTCGCGCCTCGAGGACGGCAAGCTGCTCATCGAAAACCTCCAGAGCGGCAGGATCGCACCCTTGGAGATCGTCGCGGAGGCGGGCCGGACCTACTGGATCCGGGCCGAGGTGAGGAAGGCGCAGGAGGTCCCGGTCGAGGAGCGCGGCGGGTTCTTCGAGCTGAACTACGGGGCGGCGCTCGCCGACCCGGACAGCATGCGGCGCGGCGAGTCGGGCTACCTCGCCAAGTCCGAGTACGTCTGGCGCCCCCGCCTCGAGGTCCTGCCGCCCGACAAGGCGAAGAGCTACCGGAGCCACCGATGAAACGCACCTGCGCCCTTCTCCTCGTCCTCGCCGCCGCCTGCGCCTCGGACAAGTACGTCCACATCGAGGCGGGCAGCGGCCAGTCCCTCTACGCGAAGCGCGAGGAGGCCGAGAGGGTCGACGCGAACGGCATGATCCACGTGAAGGACGCGGTCACGGGCAAGACCGTGAGCCTCAAGCGCGACGACTGCGCGATCCGCAGCGCGAGCAAGGGCGAGGTGAACCACGCCCGCGGAGAGGACTTCCTCTACGACCGGTAGGTCAACGGTTGACCTTTGACCTGCAAGGCGGTCGCAAGTCATTGCGCCAGCTTGATTTGCGCCGCCACGTGTGCGCCGAGCGCCGGCGCTGGCGCACCGCCTAGAATCGCCCCCCGTGGAGCCCCGCTTCCTGCCTCCGACCCGGGCGACCTCGTGACCGTGATGGGCATCCGGCACCGCGTCCTCGTCACGGCGAGGCGGGGCGGCGGCGCGTTCACCCTGGTGAAGATGTCGGTGCCGCCCGGCGCCGGCATCAGGGCGCACGTCCACACGCGCGAGGACGAGACGTCCCACGTCGTCGAGGGATCCGCGGAGTTCCTCGTCGGCAGCGCGTCGATGCGCGCGCCGGCGCCTCCGTGGTGGGGCCGCGCGGGACGCCCCACGCGTTCAAGGCCACGAGCCGCGACGCATGCCGCATGGTCCTCGTCGTCACGCCGGGCGGGTTCGAGCGCTTCCTGGGCGAGCCGCAGCGCGTCGAGCTCCGGCCGCTCGCCTGCGGGCGGCGCGGCGACGTCGTCGGCGAGAACGCACGCAAGGCCCTGGCGGCTGCGCCGGAGCTGGTCCCTCGCCTTGTTGCGCGCGATGCGGAAGAGCCACGGCACGAAGCGGCCGGGCCTCGCGAGGCGCGGCAGGTTCGTCCACGCGGAGAGGAAGGCCGCCTGCAGCGCGTCCTCGGCGTCCTCGCGGCGGCCCAGCCGGCCCATGAGATCGACGAAGACCGGCCGCGCGAACCGCCGGTAGAGGCGCGCGAAGGCCTCGCGGTCGCCCCGGGCGGCGCGGCCGACATCGGCGTCGCCCCCGGCCGGTTCCACGTCGCGCCCCATTGCCGAGACAGACGAAGGCATGGCGGAAAACCGCTCAACAAAATACGCGATGCCGCCCCGTGGGATAATCCCGCCCATGCGCGCGCTCCCCTCCCTGCTTCTGCTCCTCTCCGCGGCGGCCGCGGCGGGACCGGACGAGGCGAACCGCATGCGGCCCGACCACGCGCCGACGCCCTACACGGCGGAGCAGATCCGCGAGGCGTGCGGCGAGGGGCGCACGGACGCCTTCCGCCTCGAGAAGGCCGGCGAGAAGCCGTGGACCTACACGATCAAGTTCCTGAAGGGCGACCGCGAGGCGGCCGAGGTGGAGTCCCTCAACACGGCGGACGACGGCACCGTCGTCAGCAGATCGAAGGACCGCCAGATGTGGGTCGACTTCCAGACCCACGCGTCGTTCCCCGAGCTGGACACGAAGATCACCGAGGAGGCGATCGAGGTACCGGCCGGGAAGTTCGACTGCTGGCTTTACACGGTGCAGAAGCGGGACGCCGGTGCGACCGTCCGGATGTGGTTCGCGAAAAAGCTCCCCGGCCCCCCGGTCAAGATGACGACCGAGGAGAAGGGCAAGGTCGTCTTCACGATGACGCTCAAGGAGCACAAGGACGGCGCGAAACCCGAGGAGGAGAAGGCGCCCGCCGAGAAGGACAAGGAGAAGGCGGGGGGATAGCCGGCGCTCCGGGAGGCGCGGCCCGGAGAAAGGCGGAGGACCCGGGCCCAACTCCCGGGCCCCCGCCAGGCGAATCGCGGAACGGGCGCGCAGGCGCCCCAGTCACCAAACCTAGAGGCTCTCTCTCGGATCCCTCGGTCGCGCCCGCTGCACGTCCGCGCCGCCTCTATCTCCGCCGGCGGCGAGCCGCCGGGTTGCTTGGCCCATGGCAGAAAGCGTGCCAGCCGAGCGGGGGCCGATGGATGGCGGGCTCAAGTTGCATATGCAATTGCCGCGTGCGGCCGTGAGCCGCCCGCCGTGCGGAATCGCCCGGCGGGATAGGATGACCGCGTGACGCTCCCGGCCCCTCTCCGCGTGGCCCTCTGGGCGGCGCTCGCCCTCGCCGCGAGCCTCGCCGGGCCCCTCCTCGGGGAACCTGCCGGGGGCGAGACCGAACTCGTGTTCACCCCCCGGACCTTCGACTTCGGCACGGTCCGGTCGGGCACGCTGGTGCGCGCCAGGTTCGAAGTCGTCAACGGGTCCGAGGTGCCCGTCCGGATCCTCGGCGTCCACGGCACCTGCGGGTGCGTCCGCGCGACGGCGTCGTCGAGCTACCTCGAGCCGGGCGCGAAGGGCACGATCGACGCGATCGTGATCACGGAGGGGCGCAGCGGCCCCCAGAAGTTCCTCATCCGGGTCCGCACGGACGAGGCCGGGGAGGGCGGCACGAGGCTCACGCTCACGGGAGACCTCCGGGTGGCGCTGCGCCCCCGGCCCCCCCGCGTGATCCTCGGCGCCGTGGCGCCGGGATCCGAGCACACGATCGACGTCCGCGTGGAGAAGATCGAACCCGTCCCAGGCGTCGCCGTCACCCCGCGCGGCGACGGGATCACGGCGCAGGCGCTCGACGAGGACGAGACGGCCTTCACGCTCCGCGTCACCGTGAAGGTCCCGTGGTCGCGCGGGCGGCAGAGGACCGGGGTGACGCTCGGCGGCGGCGAATCGACGACGTGGATCCCGGTCGTCTGGCAGGTGCTCCCGCCGTTCGAGCTCTCCGCGCACGAGATCGAGATCCGCGGCGGCCGGGGCGAGCTCACGGCGAAGCCGCGCTGGCCGGGCGTCACGCTCGCGCGGATCGACACGCGCGGGCTCCCGATCACGGCGACGCGCGACGGCGACCGCATCACGTTCGCTCTCGAGGGCTCCGCGCTCGACGTCCCGTCCGGCGCCCGGATCGAGCTCGTCCCGGAACCGGCGACGCTCGGCAGCGTGAGCATCCCTCTCCACGTGAGGCCGGAGTGAAGGGCGCGCTGCTCCTCCTCGTCGCGGGGGCGCTGCTCTCGCTCCTGATCTTCCGCGACATGGAGCCGGCGCAGATGCTCGCCTCGCTGGAGACGCAGCCGGTCATCCGGCGCTGGGACGTGGAGGCGGCGCGCGCGCGGCTCGGCGACGAGCTTCTGGTCGTGGACGGAAGAAGGGGGGGCCGGGGGGCGCGGCCGAAGGGCGCGATGCGGGTGCCCTTCGAGGAGCGCACGGACGAGCACGTGCTGCCGGAGGGCCGCGACGTGCGCGCGGTGCTCGTGGTGATGCAGGCGCGGCGCAGGGGCGACGCGCGCGAGCTCGCGCAGTGGCTCGCGCGCGAGTGGGCGATCGACGAGGTGGCGACGCTCGAGGGCGGGTTCGAGGCGTGGGAGGCCGCGGGGCTGCCCGTGGAGGGGCGATGACGCTCGCGGTCCGCATCCTCCTCGGCCTCGTGCTCCTCGCGGCGGGCGCGCTCAAGGCGGCGGATCCCTCGCTCGCCGTGACGACGGCGGGCGCCTACGGGATCCTGCCGGCGGAGGGCTCGCTCGCGGTCGGCTTCCTGCTGCCGGGCGTCGAGATCGCGGTGGGCGCGGCGCTCGTCACCGGGCTCCTGACGCGCGGGGCGGCGCTCCTCGCCGGGACGCTTGCCGTCGTGTTCCTGTTCGTGACCGGGTGGGCGCACTTCCAACGCCTCGACATCACGTGCGGGTGTTTCGGCCCGCTCTCGCGCGCGCTCGAATCGCGCTGGGCGACGACGCTCGTCGATCTGGGGATGCTCGCGGGATCGGTCGTCGTCTGGCGGGGGACGCGACGGACCGCCTGACGGTCCTCCCCCGCGCTCCCTCCCGTTATCCTTCCCGGCGTGCTCCTGCCCCGCTCCTTCTACGCGCGCGACGCGCTCGAGGTCGCGCCCGAGCTCTTGGGCGCGCTCGTCGTGCGCGGCGGCGTCGCGCTCCGGATCACCGAGGTCGAGGCGTACCGCTGGCCCGACGACACCGCGTGCCACGGCCGCCACGGGAAGACGGAGCGGAACGCCGCGCTCTGGGGGCCGCCGGGCACCGCGTACGTCTACATCTGCTACGGCATCCACCCGATGCTCAACCTCGTCACGGGCGCGGAGGGCGAGGCGCAGGCGGTGCTCGTGCGCGCGTGCGAGCCGGTGAAGGGCCTCGCGACGATCCGGCGACGCCGAGGCGGGATCACGGGCCACGCGCTCCTCGACGGCCCCGGCAAGGTCGGCACGGCGCTCGCGCTCACGCTCTCGCTCTCCGGCCGGAAGCTCTACGGGAAGGGCCCGCTCGAGGTGCACCGGGGCGAGCCGCCGGCGCGGATCCTCCGCGGGCCGCGGGTCGGCATTGCATATGCAAGGATAGAGCACCGCGAGGCGCCGTGGCGCTTCGCGGCGGCGGGCACGCCGTGGGTGAGCCGCCCGCACCTCCCCGGCGCGTGACGCCCCCCGCGCCCCCCTCCCTCGAAAAAAAGGAGCGGCGCACCGAACCGCCGGGCCGGCCGCCGGTTTCACCCCGCGTGCGACAGTCTCGACGACTTTGGACGGACCCGATCGACGGCCCGCGTGAGAGCGTGAGCGGCTCCACCGGGTTGCGCTCGCGATCGGTCTCCGCCATTGGCGGCGGGGCCGCGCTGCTCATTGACAAGTCCACCCCTCTCTTTCGCGACTGTGGTGTCAATGCGCAGCACGTCGGCTCGCCAGGTCGGAAGTGCGGGTTCAACTCCCGCCGGTCGCTCCATCCAGGTCGGTAAGACAACAGGAGTCACGCGGTCTCCAGAACCGCGGGTGCAGGTGCGAATCCTGCCGTCCCAGCCACGCGGCCGATCTCGCCGGACGAACCACCGGGACACGGGGGAGCATGGAGTCCCCGCCTCCCTCGGACGGAGGAGAACGCTGGTTCGAGTCCCGCTGGCCACCCACCGGCCCGTGGTGAAACGGACGATCATGGCAGCCTACGAAGCTGCAGTCGGAGGTTCGAATCCTCCCGGGCTGACCAGAAAGATGCGGCCGGAGCTCGAGAGCGGAGCAGCCGGCTGTCTACCGGAAGGTTGCGGGTGCGAATCCCGTCGTCCGCGCCAGTGTGCGAGGGGGCTTCGGGGGCCACGGACCCCGATGCCCCGACGGAAGGGTGGCCGAGCGGCTTAAGGCACCCGTCTCGAGAACGGGATCCCCTTTCGGGGACGTGAGTCCGAATCTCACCCCTTCCTCCAGATTCACGAGTGCCGCAACCGGTAGCGCACCGAGCCCTGAACCCGGGGGTGCAGGATCGAAGCCTGCCTCGTGAACCAGAACGACGGGCGTGTAGCCGAGCAGGAAGGCGCCTGCCCCGCAAGCAGGAGAACGCGGGTGCGAATCCCGCCGCGTCCACCAGAAACCGGCCGGCGCCGTCGCAGAGCCCAATCCCACGGCTTTGCCCGGGCCACGACGAGCGCCGGCCCCTTCTCGAAGTACGGAGCCTGACACCGTTCAACGAAAAGACGGCCGCGTGGCCCAACGGCAGAGGCAGCCGGCTCAGAGCCGGCCTGGTGCAGGTAGGGCCCCCGCTGCTGCGGGAGCGACTCCCGCGGCGGGCTCCGGTTCGAAAGAGAGGGGTGGACGTTTCGCAAACGAGACGAGTCCGAGCTGAGCTGAGGCCGCCCCCGCGTTGCGGTTCGAGGGGGCTCCCGGGGGGCCGAGACCCCGGACCGGGAGTCCGCACCGCGGCGCCATAACCCTCCTGGATGATCGGGCTCGCGTGGGACACGCTCCGCGCGCACGGCACGCTGACGAACCGGTACCTGCTCGACGGCCTCCACGTCCACCGCTCGAGCTTCGTCTGCGCGCTCCTCGCGCGGCTGCCGGGCGTCCGCCGCCGCCCCGGCGCCGCGATCACGCTGGACTGGCGGGCGCCGCAGCCGCGGCCCCCGGAGCCCCCCCGCTTCCGTCCCGGGCGCGGATGACGCCGAGGAAACCGTCGCCGTAGCGCTTCGCCTTTGCCGGGCCGATGCCGTTCGCGAGCTGGAGCTCCGCGAGCGTCCGCGGGCGCAGCCGGGCCATGTCGCGCAGCGCGCGGTCGCTCGCCACCATGTACGCGGGCACGCCGTGCGCCCGCGCGACCTCGAGGCGGTGCGCGCGCAGAGCCTCGAACAGGTCCATCTCGAAGAAGTCCGGCGCCGCGGCCGCGATCGCGCCGGCGCCGAGCGTCCGCTCCGCGCGGCGGCGCCTGGTCGAGAGCGGCGGCAGCAGCAGCCGCGCGGGCCGGCGGCCGTGCATCACCTCGCGGCCGCTGTCCGTGAGCACGACGATCGGCCGCTCGCCGCCCGTGAAGTCCACCCATCCGGCCGTCACGCACCGGCGGAGCAGCCGCACGATCCACTCCTCCGTGCGTTCCTTGAGCGCGCCGAACGTCGGGACGTTCCGGAGCCCCGACCACGCGAGGCGCTCGTCCTCGACCCCCTTGAGGAGCTTCGCCGCGAGGTTCAGGCCGAAGCGGTTCTGCACGCGGGCGATCCCGGAGAGCGCCTTCCGCACCACGAGCGTCGCCTCCGCCTCGTCGGCGGGCTCCGCGAGCGTCTCGCACACGTCGCAGTGGCCGCAGCCGTGCGCGCCGATCGCCTCCTCCGTGTCGAAGTACCGGAGGATCGCGTCGTGCCGGCAACTTCCTCCCTCGACCCAGCGCATCAGCTCGAGGAAGAGCCCCCACTTGTGCGCGACGATCTCGGGGTCCGGCGCGCGCTCGTCCGTCGGCATCTCGAGCAGCCGCCGCCGCAGCGGGAGGTCCTGCGCGGAGGTGAGCAGCAGCCCCCACGCGGGCATGCCGTCGCGCCCCGCGCGCCCGACCTCCTGGTAGTAGGCCTCGATCGAGCCCGGCGGCCCGAGGTGGATCACCGCGCGCACGTCGGCGCGGTCGATCCCCATCCCGAACGCGTTCGTCGCGACGACGACCTGGAGCTCTCCCGACGCGAAGCGCCGGCTCACCTCCTCGCGGTCCGCGCCGGCCATCCCCGCGTGGTAGCAGGCCGCGCGCCAGCCCGCCGCGGAGAGCCGCGCGTGCTCCGCCTCCGCGCCCTTCCGCGTGGGCGCGTAGACGATCGCGGCCCCCGGACCCCCCCCGATCGCCTCCGCGAGGAGCGCGTCCGCGAGACGGCGCTTCTCCTCCGCGCCCGAGACCTCCGCCGCGCGCAAACGAAGCTCCGGCCTCGCGAAGCCGCGCACGATCTGCGGCGTGTCCTCGGGCAGCCCGAGCTGGCGGAGGATCTCGTCGCGCACGACGGGCGTCGCCGTCGCCGTGCACGCGAGCACGCGCGCGCGCGGGAGCGCCGCGAGCAGGTCGCGGATGCGCAGGTAGTCGGGCCGGAAGTCGTGCCCCCAGTCGGTGATGCAGTGCGCCTCGTCGATCGCGACGAGCGGGCATTCGAGGCGCGAGAGCATCGCGCGGAACCCCTCGAACGCGAGCCGCTCGGGCGCGACGTAGACGAGCTTGTACTCGCCGTGCGAGAGGCCCGAGAGGCGGCGGCGCATCTCGTCGGGCTCGAGCGTGGCGGCGAGGTAGGTGGAGGCGACGCCGCGCTGCGTGAGCGCGGCGACCTGGTCGTGCATGAGCGCCACGAGCGGCGAGATGACGAGCGTCGTGCCGGGCAGGAGCGAGCCCGGCAGCTGGTACGTGAGGCTCTTGCCGCCGCCGGTGGGCGCGACGAGGAGCAGCCGCCCGACCTCGAGCAGCGCCGCGATCGAGTCGCGCTGCCCGGGGCGGAAGGCGTCGTACCCGAGCGCGCGCAGTCCCCGTTCGAGCTCCAACGCGGTCATGGTAGCGCGCCGGCAAAGGGGGGTCAGGGGGAGGCGGGGGCAGGGGGGAACGCGGCGCGCCCCCGGACCCCCCTCGCACCCCGCACTTCGGCAGCGCGCACGAAAAAAGCCGGGACGGTTCGCCCGTCCCGGCTCGATCGATCACGCTGCGAGCTACCGGCGGTTGCCGTAGCCGCCGCCGCCGCCGCCGAAGCCGCCGCGACCGCCGCCGCCGGGGCGGTTCGGCCGCTCGGCGCGCTCGTGCGCCTGGCTGACGTTCAGCTGGCGCCCGTGCAGCTCCGTGCCGTTCATCGCGGCGATGACCGCCGCCGTGTCCGCGCCCGCGCCCATCTCGACGAAGGCGAAGCCGCGCGAGCGGCCCGACTCGCGGTCGGTGATGATGCTGACCTTCTCGACCGGGCGGTTGTCGCCGGCGAAGAGGTCGTGGAGGTCCTGCTCGCTCGTGTCGAACGAGAGGTTCCCTACGAAGATCCTGGATCCCATGTCAGTCCTTTCCGTTCGCGCAGCCGGGCCTTCTCAATCGACGGAAAGGACGAGGGCGGAACGACGTGAAGCAATCGAAGAACAGAAGCCGCCGACGGGGTCGATTCCTTGGCCGGCGGCCGTAGGCGCGGAAGTGTACCACGGCGCGCGCGGTGCGCGGCCTCGGGGGGGGCGTACGGGGGCGGCCAGCACGGTGCCCGCGCGCCGCAAGCCGGGCCGCCACAGGCCGTTGCGCCCGCGGAGTCCACGCGCGGCACGGCTCCTGCGTGCCCACGATCTCGAGGAGGCCGTCGATCGCCAAGGCGACGTCCTCGGTGCTCGCGCGGCCGATGCGACGGCCGATCCGCTCGACCGGGAGGGTGCGGACCTGGCTGATCTTCAGCCACGAACGCTTCGTAAGGCCCTTCGCCCGGAGCTCGAGCGTCAACGGGAACACCGCGCGCTGCGCCTCACTCGTGAGCGCCATCGCGATGACGGTGCCCGACCGCTCGTTGAACACGTCGTGGCCGAGGATGAGCACGGGCCACGCGCCCTTACGTCCACCGGCTGCCCGATGCGGAGCGCGCGCCGTCCCGCTCATGGCGGCGGCACCTTGCTCGGCTTCGCGCCCGACATCCTGTCGAGCCACGGCGGACGCCCGAAGCCGAGCTCCCTTCGGATCTCCTCGCACGTCTCCTGCACCCCCATCTCGCGCACCGCGGCATCCCAGAAGTGGACCGTCTCGATGCCGAAGGTTTCGCACAGATCCCCGTCGCGCGACTCGTTGTGCGGGTTGTCCGGATCGGCATCCGGGTCGATGTCGGGGAACTCCTCCTGCTCGTACTCCGGCAGCCACGGGTCGATCTGCACGTTGACCCCGTACTCCGGCAGCAGGAAGTGCATGACGTAGCCCGCCTCGTACTCCTCGACCCATGCGGGGACCATCGCCACCGCCTCGGTCCCGAGCCGCTTCGGATCACGGATGACCTCCCAGAGCGCCTGCTGGAGCGGCGTCATGGGCTGCCGCGCGCGCTCCCGGAGCGCCGGCGGCGCGCGCTCCCGGAACTCGGCGATCGGCAGCCGGACCGGCTGCAGGGAGACGAGCGGGTTGTCCCAGAGCCGGCCGACGTACTGGCCCGCCCAGGCTTGCTCGGGCGTCAGTTCTTCCATCACATATGTAGTCGGGGAAGGGTGTCATTCGGAGGGGACGGAACCCGCCCGGAACCCGCCTGCAGAGCGGGCACGCCGGAAAAAAGGACTGGATGCGAGGGAGCTCCTGGGGCAGGGCTTGGGCCCATCCGGTCACAGGGGGCCGGAACGTATCCGCCGGCCCCGTTAGAAGAGTCGCAGGATTCGCACGGCGAGTTTCCGCGCGGTCCGCGCAGACTCCAAGTCGCACGCCTCCGAATGCGCGGCGGGATTCCGGTGGGCGTCCACGAGCGTTCCAATGTCGGCCAGCGCCTCCTTCTCGAGGAGCCCCGCCAGCGTCAAGTCGTTGGCGATGTAGTCGCGCAGCCTTGCGATCACAGGCAGATCGCGCGCCGTTCGCCGGCCGGCACAAAGTCGCAGCACGTGGCCCATGGAGCCGAGCTCGATATGCGGCGACTTGTCAAGGTAGCGCAGGAACACCTCGGCCTGCGGGAACTTCCCTGAGCGCCCGGCCTCCAGCTGCGCCTCAAAATCCTCGTGCACTCGGGCGCGCTCCTTGTAGGAGTCGAATACCAAACGCTTCAGCACGATCTCGACCGCCTTGGCGAAACAAACGACCTCGGGCGAGTGGTCGGCGCCCGCCGGCTCGCGAATCCTGCGTTCCCCCTCGAGCAGGCTGCGGCGGGCCTCCTCCGGCCAACCGGTCCAGCGAGGGAGTTCCTCCTCGAGATGGGCGGCGATCAAGGAGAAGTCGCCGCGCTGCTGCATGGCGACCTGGAACTCCACATCGGGACGATGGTCGCTCCCAGGCAGACGGAGCGTCGTGAGCAGATCCTCGAGCGAGTAGGGACGCGTCTTGAGGGTGAGGGGAACGCCAAGACGCGGCTCAGTCGCGTCGTTCGCGCGGTTGAGATCGTGCGCGTAGGTGGGGCTTCCCAGTGTCGCGTTCGCTTGGCTGACAAGTCGTTCGAACTTCTCCGTCCGCACGCGCAGGTAGGCGCCGACCTCGATGAAGCCGTCGGCTCCAAGCAGCCAGCGCTCCTCGTCGCCGCGAGCGCCGTGTACCCCCAGGAACCCTCCTCGGTACGCCTCCCACCGCTCGCGGGCCCGCGGGAGGTCGCCGCGAAGCAGATCGAGGAACGCCGCGCTCTCGGTGGCCCTGCCGTGATACGGGACCCTCCTGATCTGCTCGGCGAAGTAGTCCGCAGCAGTTCCGAAACGCCCGACCTTCGCGCAGAGGGAGCCGATGTGATACGGGAGATCCGGCTCATCCTCGCGAACCCGGTGGAGCCGCTGCGCGGCGTCGATCGCCTCCGCTGCGCGGCCGAGCTTGTCGAGCGCCTCCCAGTAGTGACGCAGCGCGGAGAGGTCGTCCGGACTCTCGCGCAGAACCGTCTCGCACAAGGTCGCGGCCTTCATCGCGTCGCCGGCGCACAGGTGCGCGTAGGCGAGGAGCGGCTCCAGGCGCGACGGGATCTTCCGGGCTATCTGTCGACAGTGCGGGCATACACGCTCGTACGCCGGCTCGACGAGGTCCGGCTCCCCGAGATCCGCGGCAAGGACGGCAAGGACCCTTCCGACGTCGCAGAGATGCCAGCGGCGATCGGTCGCTCGCAGGATCCGGACTGCTTCACGCAGCTCAGCTCTGGAGTCGCTCCGCATGATGAGAGCGGCACGCCGAAAGAGCTGTGCCTCCACGATCAACTGGGGGTCGTCGGCGCTCCGGCCGGCCATGTCGATGCGGCCGGCCTCGGACTCGAGATGGTCGATCCAGTCGGCCGCCGCCAACTCCTGGAGTTGGTCCTGCCGCAGGAGATGGAGGCAGTACGCGTTGGCGATCGCTGCCGATGTGGGCACGGCCCCGATGCCGCGCCGGAGCCAGTGCTCGAAGAGCGGGCTCTGCGTCTGCCGAAGAGAGTTGAGGATCCGGGCGTAGGGCAGGAAGAAGCCAGGTTCCTCCTCGATCGCCGCCTCGTAGAGGGGGATCGCCTCGGCGTGGCGACCGAGGTCCTGGAGGATGTTGGCCCGGATCACCGCCTTGCGGGGATAGCCGTCCGGAACCGTCGTCAGCCTCCGAAGCGCGGCGTCGAGGTCGCCCTGTTGGCCGATGACGACGGCGAAATTGACCGTGGCCTCGTGATGGGAGGGATCGATCCGCAGAGCACGCTCGAAACAGGGCTCCGCCTGCGCGAAGCGCTGGGCCGAGCTCAGTACCACTCCCAGCTCGTTCCAGTAGGCAGGGTCGCCGAGCATGGCCGGGTTGGCGCGGGCAAGGTCGAGAACGATGTCCAGCGCCGGGTCGCCGATGCCTTGGAGTGTTGCCAGATCGGGCGGCAGCCGCCCCGCGGCGGCCTCCTTGCGCATGCAGCACCGCTTGTACTTGTTGCCGGATCCGCAAGGGCAGGGATCGTTGCGGCCGAGCCTGTTGCGGGGGACGGGCGTGGGCCCCCCGGGGTCTTCGAGGGTCCCCTTCAGGAAGGCAACCAGTCGTGTCGCGGACTCGGCAGGCAGGTGGCAGACGAACGAATTCGAAGGATCATGCCGGTACTGGAAGGACAGGCGGCAACGGCCGCGGTCGATCGAGATCGAAGACCGGCCGTCCGCACTGACGTACGTCTCCCCGGCACGGAGACATCCGAGGACCTGGATGACGGAGGTGAAGTGCATGCCAAGCTGGAAGACGTCCAAGGCATCCTCGAGCGGGGGAGTGGCGGGCACGACAACCAGGGTGACTCCCTGCGGCGTCGCTTCGAGGAAGCACCGGTGTCCCTCTTCGGTCGCGAGAACGGTTTGCACTTGGACGTCCTAGAGTCCGTATCCTTCAAGGAACCCGGCGAACCCGTCGCGCTCCGCCGCCCCGATCGGAGGTTCCGGGGACGGATCCTCGGTCTCCTCCTCGAGCCGGTGCTGTTCCCGTAGATCCGACGCCCACTGGTCGGCCGACGCGCAGAGTTGGTCGAAGGTCCCCCACCATTCGATGACCGAGCCGTCGGACAGGATCCGGTTGAAGGTCCGAAGGAGCTCGGGTGAGAATGCGATGGCCGAACCCCGCGCCGCGCGGAGCTGAGCCACCGTGGCCTCGTGCTCTTCAGTGCCAGGCTCGCTGTGGGTGGCGGGGAATAGGGTCACAATGGATTCGAGCAGCTCCTCGGCACTCTGGAACCAGCAGAACATTCCCACGGGCGCCAAGGAAACGTCGGCGCGCGAGAAGCATCCGAAGGGACCACGACGTGGATCGCGCGAATGTGCTGCGTCGAGAGCCCCGGTCCAGTCCTCGTGCACTCGGCCTGAGGGATCGGCTGGGCGCTGCCGGCACTTGAGCACGCCCGCACCCGCGTGGATGCCCTGCCACCCTCGGATGAACGCTGGGTAGACGGCGTCGATCCTGGCCCGGCGTGGTGGGCGGTGAGGGACTCGAACCCCCAACCTCCTGCGTGTAAG
>WYBS01000138.1 GCA_011525755.1 Planctomycetaceae bacterium | reverse complement strand
TGAACGGCGAGACGCGCGAGGTCTCCTTCTTCCCCCACCGGACGCTCCTCGAGGTGCTGCGCGAGGACATGGGCCTCACCGGCACGAAGCACGGCTGCGAGCTGGGCGAGTGCGGCACGTGCACCGTACTCGTCGATGGCGAGCCGGTGCTCTCCTGCCTCGCGCTCGCGCTCGAGTTCGAGGGCCGGGAGATCACGACCGTCGAGGGGCTCGCGGGGCCCCTGGGCCCCCATCCGCTCCAGCGCCGCTTCGCCGAGCTCAACGCGGCGCAGTGCGGCTACTGCACGCCGGGCTTCCTGCTCGCGGCGAAGTCGCTCCTCGACCGCGAGCCCGCGGCCGACCGCGAGACGATCCGGAAGGAGCTCAGCGGCAACCTCTGCCGCTGCACCGGGTACCTGAAGATCTTCGAAGCGGTCGAGATGGCCGCGGAGGACCTGCGCCGTGGCTAACTACCGGATCATCGGGAAGGCGTTTCCCAAGGTCGACGGCCTCGCGAAGTGCACGGGCCAGACGCGCTTCGCGGACGACCTCTCGCTTCCGCGGATGCTCCACTGCAAGCTCCACCGCGCCGACGTGCCGCACGCGCGGATCGTGAGCATCGACACGAGCGAGGCGGAGGCGATGCCCGGCGTGGTCGCCGTCCTCACCGGGAAGGAGCTGCCGACGCCCTTCGGCATCCTCCCCGTCTCCGAGGACGAGCACGCGCTCTCTTTCGACCGCGTGCGCTTCATCGGCGACCCGGTCGCTGCCGTCGCTGCGGTGGACGAGGACACGGCGTACGAGGCGATGCGGAAGATCCGCGTCGAGTACGAGCCGCTGCCGCTGGTCTTCGATCCGGCCGACGCCATCGCGAACCGGACGCCGCCGCTGCACGACTACGGCGACGACGGGAACGTGCACAAGCGCGTGTCGATGGAGTTCGGCGACGTCGCGCGCGCGCTCAAGGAGGCGGACCTCGTGCTCGAGGACGTCGTCTTCTTCGAGGGCAACACGCACCTGCCGATGGAGCAGCACGCGTCGCTCGCCCTGCCCGAGGCGGACGGCCGCCTCACGATCTGGTCCTCGACGCAGACGCCGCACTACCTGCACAAGGCGGCCTCGAAGGTGCTCGGCATCCCGCCCTCGCGCCTGCGCGTCGTCGCGTGTCCGAACGGGGGGGGCTTCGGGGGCAAGAGCGACCCCTTCAACCACGAGATCGTGGTCCTGAAGCTCGCGCAGAAGACCGGCCGCCCGGTGAAGATCGCGCTCACCCGCGAGGAGGTCTTCTACTGCCACCGCGGCCGCCACCCCGTGCTCATGCGGAGCCGCATGGGGCTCAGGAAGGACGGCACGATCGCGGGGCTGCACTTCGAGAGCCTCCTCGACGGCGGGGCCTACGGATCGTACGGCGTCGCGAGCACGTACTACACGGGCGCGCTCCAGACGGTCACGTACAAGGTGCCCGTCTACCGCTTCGACGGCGTGCGCTGCTTCACGAACAAGCCGCCGTGCGGGCCGAAGCGCGGCCACGGGACGCCGCAGCCGAGGTTCGCGCTCGAGGTGCAGATCGACAAGGCCGCGGCGAAGCTCGGGATCGATCCCGCGGACTTCCGGTTGAGGAACCTCCAGCCGCCGAAGTCGGTGACCGCGAACTGGCTCGAGATCAACACGATCGGCCTCCGGAAGTGCATCGAGGCGGTCGTCCAGGCGTCGGGCTGGCGCGAGCGCCGCGGGAAGCTCGGCCGCGGAAGGGGTCTCGGCATCGCGTGCTCGAGCTACATCACGGGCGCGGGGCTCCCCATCTACTGGAACAAGATGCCGCATTCGGGCGTCATGGTGAAGCTCGACCGCGGCGGCGGCGTGACCGCGTACTGCGGCGCGACGGACATCGGGCAGGGGAGCGACACGGTCCTCGCCTCGTGCGTCGCCGAGATCCTCGGCGTCGACCTGCTCGACGTGCGCATCTGCGTCGCCGACACCGATCTCACGCCCGTCGACCTCGGCTCCTACTCGAGCCGCGTGACGCTGATGATGGGCAACGCGGCGATCCAGGCGGCGGAGCGGGCGAAGGACCTCGTCGCGCGCGCGGCGGCGGAGAAGCTCGAGGTGCCCCCGTCGCGCCTCGTCTTCTCGGACAACAGGGTCTTCGACGCCGAGGAGCCGGAGAAGCGGTGGATGAGCTTCGCGCAGGCGGTCGTCTGCGCGGAGGCGAAGTGGGGCACGGTCGCGACGGCGGGTTCCTACACACCTCCCCAATCCCCCGGCCGCTACCGCGGCGCGGGCGTGGGCCCGACGCCCACCTACAGCTACAGCGCGTGCGTCGTCGACCTCTCCGCCGACGAGGAGACCGGCGCGCTCCGGGCGAACAAGATCTGGATCGCCCACGACATCGGCCAGGCGATCAACAGGAACCTCGCGATCGGCCAGGTCGAGGGGGGCGTCTACATGGGCCTCAGCGAAGCGCTCATGGAGGAGATGGCGTACCGGCCGCGACGCCAGGGCGTCCACAAGATCCCGTCGATGCTCGAGTACAAGAGCCTCACCTCGATGGAGATGCCCGAGGTGGAGACGATCCTCATCGAGGATCCCGACGACCGGGGCCCGTTCGGCGCGAAGGAGGTCGGGCAGGGGCCGCTGCTGCCCATCATGCCCGCGGTCGCGAACGCGCTCTTCGACGCGCTCGGGGTCCGCGTGGACCAGGTGCCGATCGCGCCCGAACTCGTGCTCGAGGCGCTCTCGCGCGAGGACCGCCGCGCGGGGCCGAAGAGCTACCCCGACCTGCGCATCGGGAAGCCGGTGCGGATCCTCACGCCCGAGGAGGGCGGCGACGGCTACGAGGTGGACCAGGAGAGAAAGCAGAAGCAGAAGCGCCGCGAGGAGAGGACCAAGGCATGATGCGACTTCCGACGTTCCAGTACCGCGCGCCGAAGAACGTGCGCGAGGCCGTGAGGATCCTCGCGGGCGAGGGGCCCATGGCGCAGGTCGTCGCGGGCGGGACCGACCTCTACCCGAACATGAAGCGGCGCCAGGTGGAGCCGGGCACCGTCGTCGGGCTCAGGGAAGTGAGGGGGCTCCGGGGGCAGAGGTGGCGGGGCGGCACGTTCCGCATCGGCCCCCTCGAGACGCTCCGGTCGCTCGAGCGGGACGCGCGCGTGCGGAAGAACCTGAAGGGCCTCCACGAGGCGGTCGCGTCGATCTCGACTCCGATCCTCCGGAACATGGGCACGATCGGCGGCAACGTGTGCCTCGACACGCGCTGCTTCTACCTGAACCAGAACTTCGAGTGGCGCCGCGCGATCCACCATTGCCTCAAGTGCGGAGGCGACACGTGCTGGACGGCGCCCGGCGGCGACAGGTGCTGGGCGGTGAATTCGAGCGACACGGTGCCCGTGCTGATCGCGCTCGGCGCGACGTTCAAGCTCATGGGCCCCCGGGGCCCCCGCGAGATCACGGCCGAGGAGATGTTTCTCGTCACGGACGGGCGCGAGTGGCTCGGCAAGAAGCCCGACGAGATCCTGACGGACATCCTCATCCCGAAGCAGGGGAAGGCGCGCTCGACGTACGTGAAGGTGCGGCGCCGCGACGCGTTCGACTTCCCGGTCCTCGGGGTGGCTGCGCGGATCGAGGGCAACGGCAGGGTGGAGCGCGCGGACCTCGTGCTCAACGCGGTCGGCCCGGCGCCGGTGCGGTGCAGCGAGGCGGAGAAGGCGCTCGTGGGCCGGCCGCTCACGGACGACGTGATCGAGGAGGCGAGCGAGCTCGCGTCGCGCGTGGCGAAGCCCCTCGACAACACGGACTTCATGCCGAGCTACCGCAAGAAGATGATCCGCGTCCACGTCGCCCGCGCGCTGGTGGCGCTACGGAGCCAGGCTCCGATCCGCTAAGATCTCCCCGCAGCCGCCCGCCGACGGGGCCCGAGGGCTCTCGCGGACGGGCTGCCGTGGCCCATGAAAGCGATCCGTGTGGTGCTCCTCCTCTCGGGCGTCGCCGCACTCGTCACGGGCGCGTGGGGCGGGCTCCTGCGCATGTCGTGGCAGCTGCCGCTGCCCGTGCGCCACGCGAACTGGATCACGTACCACGGCCCGCTGATGGTCGTCGGGTTCTTCGGGACGCTCATCG
>WYBS01000137.1 GCA_011525755.1 Planctomycetaceae bacterium | reverse complement strand
GCCGCCGGCTTATGCCGCACCGGGAAGGGAGGTGCCTGCCGCAGTTGCCGCGTGACGCGTGACAACCGGGTCCACGCCGGCCCGTTCAGAGAGGCGGCCAGCCCGCCCACCCGTGCGGCTCAGTTCCTCGGCGGCTTTCCGTCCGGCGCGACCGAGCGGAGGGCGCTCGCGAGCGCCTTCGGCGCGACCTTGCCCGCGAGGAGCTTCTTCACCGCGCCCTCCTTGTCGAGGACCGCGATCGCGGGCGTCGCGGTCACACCGAGCTTCGCCGCCACGGGGTCCCCGGATTCGAGCTTCACCGCCGCGAGCTGGTTTCCGTAGTGCCGCACGAGCGGGTCCATGAGGACCTCGTTCTGCAACTCCTTGGCCTCCGGCTTCGCGGCGTCGTCCGGGCTCCAGACGTACACGAGCACGCCGCCCTTCTTCTTCGCCTTCAGCCCCTCGAGCGCGGCGTCGAGGTCGTCTCCCCACTTGAAGTTCAGGTCCTTGCCGGGCTCGAACCTGCCCTCCATGACGCCCATCCACCAGAGCAGGTACTCGTCGTGCTCGCGGGGCCACTTGTGGTCGAGGCCCTGCTGGAGGCGCACCTCGACGCACCGCACCTTGTCCTTCAGCAGGTCCACGGTCTTCATCGCGGCCGGGGCGTTCGGGTCCTCTTCGCCCGCGAGGGCGAGCGCGCCGAGGCCCTTCTTCGCCCACTTGCCGACCGCGCCCCCGCTGAAGCCCGCGGCGATCCAGGTCGCGCTCACGGGCCTCAGGTCCTCGTCGAATGCGATCGGAGCGAGGTTCCACGCGCCGTTCGAGAACCCGACGGCGTGGACGCGCTTCGAATCGATCGGGAGCGTCTTCAGCAGGTGGACCGCGATCCGCTTCGCCCTCGCGAGGTCGTTCGTGTCCCACGTCCCCTCGGTCGCCGAAGGGGCGCACACGACGTATCCCTCCCGCTGCCACGGCGCGAGCGCGTTGACGAGGTTCGGGCCGTTGTCCCCCGCCCCGTGCAGCAGGATCACGAGTGAGCCCTTGTGCTCCGCCGAGAGCCCCTCCGGCACGAGGAGCGCCGTCTCGGTCCCCTCGATCGTCTGGACCGACCGGCCCTCCGGGTATCCGTCGGCGAGCGCCGCCGCGGCCCAGAGGAGGAGCACGAATCCGCGCATCGCCACGCTACGTTACACTCCTTTCCGTGCGGTTCCTCCTCCTCGCGGCGGTGCTCGCGGCCTGCGCCCCCGACGCCCCCCCCGCGCCCCCCCCGGTCGCGCTCCGGCTCGAGTCGAGGCCGGTCGCGGGGCTCGTCGTGGACGGGCTCATCGACAACGGCTGGATGCCCCTGCGCGAGGTCTCCGTGCCGTTGAAGGGAGGGGGCCCGGGGGAGGTGGCGCTCAAGGCGGCGCACGACAACGAGCGCCTCTATCTCCTGGCGATCTGGCCCGACGCGAAGGCGAGCCAGTCTCGCTACTGGAGGTACGAGGGCGACCTCAAGTGGGCGAAGTCGGAGACCGAGGACGGCTTCTCGGTCTGCTGGTCGCCGGGGGCGCTCGCCGACGCGTTCCGGAAGGAAGGATGCGGGATCAGCTGCCACGAGGGCCGGCACGTCTACCCCGGCACGGGCAGCGGATTCCTCGACTTCTGGTACTGGGGCGCGCAGCAGTGCGCGCTCTTCCCGCAGGCGCGGGACATGTGGCTTAGGCAGGGCGGCGAGCAGCGCCTCCGCGGCGACCGGCAGCCGGAGGACTCGGACAACGTCCCGAACGTGAGCGACAAGTACGACGGCCCGAGCGCCTTCCCGCAGTTCCGGAAGGAGGGGGACGACCGCATCGTGCCCTTCGGACGGAACCTCAAGGAGGTGACGCCCGAGTGGATCCGCAAGTACTGGAAGGAGGAGGTGAACATCGGCCGCGAGGTCCCGCTCGACCTCCTCCGCGCGCGCAAGGGCAGCCGCGGCGACGTGCTCGCGGCGGCTCGCCACTACGACGATCAGGGGAAGTGGGTGCTCGAGATCTCGCGCGCGCTCGTGACCGGGAACTCCGACGACTTCCCGCTCGGCCTCGGCACCGTGCTCTTCGCCGTGGCCGTGCACGACGACTCCGCCGGGGCCGCCCACGCCGTCTCCGGGCCGATCGAGCTCTCGTTCGCGTCCGCCCCGTAGGCTGCCGGATCGGCCGGGCGCCACTCCTTGCACCCGCCTGTCGGCGCCGTGGGCACCTCCTGTCCATGGCATCGCCAGCGGTTTCTTCGCCGCGCCTTCCCTGCGCTGTTCCAATGGTGGGGCACGCGCGTTGCGCGTAGGGAGGCACCATGTATCCCCGCTATCTCGTTCTCGTCCTCGTCGCGGGCGCGGTCGCCGCCGGCCCGGATGCGGCGCCGAATCGCGCGGAGCTCGAGGCCTCGGTCAACGGGGGCATCGAGTGGCTCCGGTCGCAGGCGAAGGACGGCGTCTTCGTCGTCAAGGTGGAGGACAAGGAGTACCCGAACCCCGGCTACACCGCGCTCGCGCTGAGCGCGATCGCCGGCTCGTTGCCCGCGGAGGCCCGCGCGAAGGACCCGCTCGTCCGGAGCTGCTCCGCGTTCCTGCTGAAGGCGATGCGCGACGACGGCGGCATCGGCGCCGAGGGCAAGTACGACAACTACTTCACGGCCGCGACGCTCATGGCGCTCGCGACCGTCGGCGATCCCGCCACCCTGCCCGCCCGCGAGAAGATGAAGGCGTTCCTCCTGACGCTCCAGCGCATGGACGACGCGCGCCTCCGCGGCGGCTTCGGCTACAACAGCGCGAAGGGCGCCGACCTCTCGAACGCGCAGTTCGCGATCGCGGCGCTCCGCGCGGCGGGGCTGCCGGAGGACCACGAGGCGATGGTCCGCGCGCGGGCGTTCCTCGCGCGCGTGCAGAACCGGAGCGAGAACGAGGAGAACAAGGACGCGTCCTACGAGCTCGAGGAGAAGGGGATCGGCATCGTGAAGGTCGTCCCCGGCAACGACGGCTCCGCGGGCTACGAGCCCGGCGTGTCGAAGGCGGGCATCGAGAAGCTCCCCGACGGCACCTACGTCGCGCGCGGCTACGGCTCGATGACCTACGCGCTCCTCAAGTGCTACCTCCTCGCGGGCGTGAAGAAGGAGGACGAGCGCGTCCAGGCGGCGGTGAAGTGGCTCGCGCAGAACTACACGTGGGAGGAGAACCCGGGCTTCACGAAGGCCGCCGCGGAGACGGGCCAGAAGGAGGCGCCCTACTGGGGGCTCTTCTACTACTACATGACCGCCGCGAAGGCGCTCCAGATGATGGGGATCGAGAAGCTCGAGACCCCGGCGGGCCTCCGCGACTGGAAGGCGGACCTCTCGAACGCGATCCTCTCGCGGCAGCAGCCGGACGGGTCCTGGAGAAACGACAGGAGCCCGCGCTGGGAGGAGGGCGACCCTCTCCTCTGCACCGCCTACGCCGTGATCGCGCTCGAGGATCTGCTCGGCGCGAAGTGACGCTCAAAGAGGCGCTCCTCCTGCCCGCGGCCCTCGCGGCGCTCGCGTGCGCGTTCGCCTTCGGCGCGCTGGAGGGCCCGGGGAACCGTGCGTTCGCCGCGGCGCTTCTCATGCTCGTCGGCGCCGCGACGTGCGGGCCGTTCCTCTTCGCCGCCGCCCCCGGAGCCCCCCGGCATGCCCCGCTGCGGCAGGGCGCGCTCGCGGGCGCGGCGTTCGCGGTCGCGGGCGCGGTCGCGTGCGCCGCGTTCGGCGGCGCCCCCCTCGCGGGCGCGCTCGCGGGGCCCTACGCGTTCGCGCTCGGCGCGGTCGCGTACCTCCTCGGCGGAGGCCTCGCGCGCGCGGCGGTCGCGGCCACGGGCCTCGCGTTCCTCGCGACGCTCTTCCACTGGGAGGCGCTCTTCCTCCTGCGCGCGGAGGACAGGAAGGCGAGCGCCGCGCTCGCGTTCGCGCTGAACCCCGCGGCGGCCGCGTCGGTCACGCTCGGTTTCGACTGGATCCACTGCGAGGTCCTCTACCGGAACAACCAGACGGCCGAGTCGCTCGTCGGCGTGCCGCTCGGCGGCGCGGGCGCGATGGCGCTGAAGCTCCTGCTCATCGGGGGGGGCGCGGGGGGCATGGGCCTCCTGCGGCGGCCGTGAGCGTGCTCATCGTCGGCGCGGGCGGGATCGGTTCGCCGGTCGCGAGGATCCTCGTCGACGCGGGCGTCCGGGGGATCGCCGTCGCGGACGACGACGTCGTCGCGCTCGAGAACCTGCACCGGCAGGTCCTCTTCGACGACCGGGACCTCGGCCGGCGGAAGGTCGACGTGCTCGCCGAGCGGCTGCCGGTCGAGGCGATCCCGGTCCGGGTCGACCGCCGCAACGGACGCTCGCTCCTCCGCGGCCGCGCGTGCGTCATCGACGGAACCGACAGCTTCGCCGACAAGTATCTGCTGAACGACCTCTGCCTCGAGCTCTCGGTGCCGTTCGTCCACGCGGGCGCGGCGCAGTTCCGGGGCCAGGTCCTCCTCGTCCGGCCCGGCGGGCCGTGCCTCCGGTGCCTCCTGCCGGAGCCCCCCGATGCGAGGACGGACGAGTGCCGGGTCACGGGGATCTTCGGGCCCGCGGCGGGGCTCGTGGCGGCCCTCGCGGCGGGCGAGGCCCTTCGCGCGATCTCGGGCGATCCGGCCCCGTCGGCGCTGCTTCTCGCCGATCTCGCGACGGGCCGCCTCCAGCGGGCGCGCCTGCCCCCGGACCCCCTGTGCCCCTGCGCCGCGGGCGCCCCCGCTGGCCGGTAGGGCCCGCCCCTGCTACAGTCTTGGACGCCGGATGCGGACCAAGAAGAAGTTCATCATCACGTTCCCGAAGGAGCTCGTACGCGAGCCCTGGAACTACAACCTCATCACCCGCTTCGACATCATCCCGAACATCGTGGCCGGGACGATCTCCGAGGACAGCGCGATCCTCGGCTACGAGTTCGACGGCGAGGCGACGAAGGTCGAGTCCGCCGTCCACTACCTCCGCGAGAAGGGCGTCCAGGTCGAGGCGGTCGACGAGATCCGCCTCTGAGCCTTCCGCCCGAAGCCGTCCTCCGCTACCAGCGCCAGATCCTCCTCGCGCCGATCGGCGGCGACGGGCAGGAGCGGATCCTCCGCGGCAGCGTGCTCCTCCACGGCGACGCGCCGCTCGCCGCGCGCTACCTCGCCGCCGCGGGTCTCGGACGGCTGCTCGTGACCGGCGATGCGCCGCCGCTCGCGGCGAGGGACCCTTCGTTCCGCCTCGAGCGGGCAACGCCCGGCGCCGCCGCGGACGTCGTCCTCGACCTCGGGGACGGCGCCGCTTGGCGGAAGGCCGCGGGCGTGCGGATGTGGGGGGGTGCCCTGGGGGGGAGGGTGCTCCTCGGCGTCGAGCCGCGGGAGGGACCGCCGCCCGCGGGCGCCGCCCGGGCGATCCTCGAGACGCTCGCCGCGGGCGAGGCGCTTAGGGCGCTGCTCGGGCTCGCGCCGCGGAGTCACGACTTCGCGTAGCGCCCCCGCGCGGCGGCGGCTCAGCGGCGGAGGAACCCCATCGCCTCCTTGCGCAGGTCGGGCTCGAGGCGCAGGGCGACGAGCGGGTAGGTGACCGCGCCCACCGCGACGAGGAGGGCAAGCAGGAGCGCGTTCGGCAGGCCCGCGGCGAAGAGGGCCACGAGCCTCACCGCCCCGTACATGACCGCCGCCGCGAGGATCGGCGTGCGGACCGCGGCGAGCGTGTCGCGGACGCGCATCCCGAGGAGCGGGTAGTTGATCCGCATGTTGAGGAGGACGACGGCCGGGAAGGCCAGGACCCACGCAAGGGTGAGCCCGATGAGGCCCCATTGGCACCCGATCAGGAAGGCGGGGACCATGACGACGGTCGACCGCACAAGGTCGAAGAACTCGCGGGAGGGCCGGCCGATCGCCTGGTAGAGGGGCGGGTGGAGCCCCGAGATCATGCCCACCGGGGCCGAGAACGAGAGGAGGCGCAGCGGCGTGACGATCGCCTCCCACTTCGGGCCGAGGAGGAGGGCCACGGACTCGCGGCTCACCGCGGAGATGCCCCAGAGGACCGGGATCGCGAAGAAGGAGAGCAGGCGGATCGCCTTCACGAAGTGCCGCCGCAGGAGCTCGGGCTGGTCCTGCATCCTCGCGAATGCGGGGAACGTCACCTGGTTGATGACCATCCCCATCTTCTGGAGGGGCAGCGTCGCGTAGTGCATCGACGCCTCGTAGAGCCCGACGGCCGTCCTGCCGAGGAGCCGGCCCGCGATCGCGATGTCGGCCCGCTGATAGAGCATCCAGAGCAGGCGCGAGCCCGCGATCACGCCGCCGTAGGAGAAGAGCTCCTTGGCCCCGCGCAGCGCGAGGATCGGCAGCTTGAGGAACGGATGGAGGCAGTTGAGGCCGATCGCGCGCACGGCCACGAGCACGAGGTTCGACCAGACGAGGCACCAGACGCCCGCGCCCGTGTGCACGAGGACGATCTGCGTGACGCTCGCCGCGAGGGATGCGACGAGGAAGACGATCGACTGCCGCTTGAAGTCCAGCTCCCGCTCGAGCATCGACTGGGGGACGACGATGAACGACATGATCAGGAACTGGAGGGCGAGCGCCCGGATCAGGGGGACCACCTGCGGCTCCCGGAAGTAGGCGGCGATCCAGGGCGCGGTCACGACCAGCACGGTGAACAGCACCGTGTTCATGGCGAGGACGAAGCCGAAGACCTGGCGCTTCGTCCTTTCGTCGAGGTCCCGCCGCTGCACCAGGGTGGCGCCCATCCCGAGCTCGTTGATGACCATCAGGAACGAGATCGCGACGGTCGCCATCCCCATCAGCCCGTAGACCGACGGGTCGAGCATGCGCATCACGTAGAGCGTGACGCCCCAGGAGATCATCTGGCCGGCGAACTTGCCGACGGCGGACCACTTGAACGCCGAGATCACGCGCCTGCGGAAGTCGGCCGACGGCGCCGGCCGCGGCGCGGCGGTCCCGGTCGCGGACGGCGCGCTCTCCTGTCCCTCTGTCGTTCGCATCGCTACCTCCCTGGGCGGCCCGAAGTCCGGGCCGTCCCGGCGTCTCCGACGCCGCTCAGAACCTCCTCCGCCGGCGGAGGAGGTCGAGCACGAGGAATCCCTCGCACCGGTTGATCGTGTGGGTGCGTCGCGCCTTCGGATCCCAGTCCGGAAGCACCTCGGCCACGGGCGTCTCGCGGAAGTCGTTCGGCGTCAGCACGTCGATCCGGTGGATCACGATCGACGAGCCGTAGCCCCCGGCGCAGTTCTGCGCGGGCCGGAAGAGCTGCCCGTCGCGCCGGAAGAGCCTGCCGGCGGGCCGCGCGCCGCGGCAGTCGGACTTCACGGGATTCGAGGCGTGCGGCGTCCACGGCCCGAGCGGCGTGTCGGCGTGGTAGAGGTGCAGCTCGTCGCGGTTGCCCGCGCCGTACGCCGTGACGTTGACGAACATCCACCAGCGGCCGTCGACCTCCTCGAGCGTGGCGTCGACCGCGTGGACCCCGGTCAGGAGATCCCGCTCCTCGACCCAGCGGTCGGGGAAGGAGACGCAGCGGAAGAGCGTGACCGTCCCGTTCTGCGAGCCCTCGGGCAGCATGTAGTACTGGCCCTGCCACTCGAAGACGTGCGGGTAGGAGAGGTGGTAGTCGCGCTCGAGGACCGGGAAGGGACTTCCCGCGCCCTTCTCGCGATCGATCTCCATCGCGAGGATCCGGCCCTTCGGGTCCTTGTAGCGGAACTCCTCGAAGAAGAGGTACGTGCGCCCGTCGCGCGTGCGGACGGGGAACGGGTCCGCCCAATAGCGGTCCTTCGGCGGCATCACCTCGACGAGACCCGCGAAGTCGCCCGGCGCGCCCGGCGCGTCCTCGAAGCGGTACGCGGGGTACCACTGCTCGTTCGTGAGGAAGTCGAGGACCTTCTTTCGCGCGTAGCGCACGGCGTGGCGCACGAACAGCCCAAACATCGCGAGGTTCGTGGGCTTCCGAACGGGGGGGGCGGGGGGGGCGGCGTCGGTCGCGACCGTGCCGCGCTCCGCGAGGTCGCGCAGCCCGCGCAGCAGGAGGGCCGAGCCCTTCCAGCAGAGCCGGTCGCGGTTGCAACGGACGGAGACATCCTCCGTCGGGCCGTGCGAGCGGCCGATGACGCGCCGCGTCCCGGAGGTCCATGCGTCGATCTCGACCGCGGTGCTCCCGTCGCCGCGCAGGACCTCGAGCAGGCCCGGGGCCGCCTCCGATCCCGCGCCGGCCCAGCCGCGCAGCGACCAGGCGCCGTGGCGCGCGATCCGGGAGCAGTCGACGGGCCGGAAGACCCGCGACAGGACGATCGCCACGTCCAGGTCGTGCTGCCGGAGGCGGTCGATCTCCGCGGCGGGGATCTCCATCTCCGGGCATCCCGCGAGGAGCGGCCGGAGGTCCGTCGGCGCGAGCGCGTCCGGGGCGCCGGGGAAGAACCCCTCGTCGAGCCGGAGGTAGAGGTCGTGGAAGAGCCCGCGCCAGAGCCGGCGCGACAGGGGCTCGCGGCGGGGGCTCCCGACGGCCTTCGCCACGACGACGATCCGCGCGAAGGTCGAGGCCTCGATCCCGGAGACGAGACGCGCCGCCCAGGCGGGCTGGATCGGGGCATCCACGAGGAGCCCGACGCGCAACGGCGCAAAGGCGCCGGCGGTCCCGGTGCGCGACGGGGTCGCGCGCTCACGTTCGGTGCGTTGCTGCATGCTCGCGGATGTCGCGCCGACTGGACGGTCGGCGCCCTGGCTGCCGGGATCGCAACCCGCGTGCCCGTGGCCCCCGGAGCCCCCCGGGTTCGTCAGTGCCGGTAGACGGAGACGTTCCCGCGCACGTCGTTCACCACCACGAAGACGTCGAGCGAGGGCACGTAGCGCCAGCGGCCGTGGGTTCCCGCGCGCGTGGCCGCGGGCGGCGTCGTGTTGATCCCGGAGGTCGTCCGAAGGGTCCAGCGGAGTCGCGCCACGTCCAGCGCATACACGTCGGCGCCGCCGCCCCAGACGACGATCGCCTTCGTCCCGGGGTGATACGCCGCGCCCGGGTAGTCGAGCTGCTCCGCCGCCGTCGCCCCGGTCGTCTCGGCGACGGCGTGCTGCCGGTCGGGGTGGTCGAGGTCCCAGATGCGGACCTCGCCGGCGCCGATCATCACGTACTTCCGCTCGAGGGGATCGATCTCGGCGGTCCTCCCGTAGCCGAGCCACTCGTGGAACGCCGCGTAGCGGGTCCACTCGGAGGTCGTCGCGTCGAACGCGGCGAGGACCGCCGTCCTGCCGTAGGACCCGTGCATCCACACGCGCCCGTCCGGTCCGACGGCCGAGGTCGCGATGCCGTAGCACGGGCATTCCCCGTGCTGCGTCCACCTGAGGGCGTCGAGATCGAGCATGTACGTCATGCGGTCGGAGGACTGCCCGCTCCACCAGAGGCCGGCGCCGCCGCCGACGAAGAACCGGTCCACGGCAGGCACGTACTCCAGGTAGTCGTAGGTGTGGCGGGAGACCGGGGCGCCGTCCGGGTGGGCGCCCCTCCCGGAGCGGTTCCTCTCGTCCCCCGGCGGGAACGGGGAGGGGTCGGTGAGGCGCCGCCAGCGGAAGTCCTTCATGTCGAAGGCGTAGACCTCGTTCCCGTTGTAGTCGCCGTGGCCTCCGCCGAAGACGATGAGCCGGTCCCGCTTCGTGTCGTACGCGCCGCCGCTCCACGGGCGGATCACGTTCGGGTACGTGTCGGGCGACGGCGCGACCGCGGCGAGCCGCGTGCCCGGGATCTCGTACCACTGGCCCGCCTTCAGCGCGCGTATCGCGGCGAGGATCGCCTCCGGCGAAGGGCGCTCGCCCCTCGGCCGCTCCGTCCGGAACGCGCATCCGTGGACCCTCCTGCCCCCTGCGAGGAGCGCTTCCACGTGGAGGACGTGATCGCCCTCGAAGACGGCGCCGGGATCGAGCGTCCACGCGAAGGGCGCTTCGGTGTCCTCAAACCGCACGACGCCGTCCAGCCGGAATCGGACGGCCTCGATGCCCCCGCCCGCCGCCCGGATGTCTTTGGGCGCGGCGACGACCGACCCCTCCCGGGGCGCCGAGAAGGCCACGCGCGGGTCCCCCGGAAAGCGCAGCATCACGTCGCGGGAGTCGGCCGCCCGGTCCCGGTACGCCGTCACGGCGAGGATGTGCCGGCCGCTCCAGGCGGAGGGGTCGACCGTCCAGGCGAACGGCGGCTCCGCGAGGTCGCAAAGGACCTCCCCGTCCATCGCGAACGTGACGCGGGAGATCCCCTTGCCGGCCACGGACACCGCCGTCGGCTCCTCCACGGTCGCCCCGTCGAAGGGCATGTCGAAGCGCCACTCCTCGGCGAGGACCGCCGCCGCGAACGCCGCCGAGGCGGCGGCCGCGCGCAACCATCTGCCGACGGTAAACAACTCCCGGTCTCCCCGGACCGATGCTAGCACCGGAGACGGCCCCCGCTCGGCCCGCCGCTTGCGCCTCTGCCGTCCGGTGCGCATCACGTCGAGGAATCTCAACAGAGGTCGCGTCCGCAGGCCGCCCTTCGGGGAAGGGCGATGAGCCGCGACCACGGACTGCTCTCCCCCCGCCGATTCGAGCGGCTCCCCCTGTCCCATCCGCCCGCTCTCCTCGTCGTCATCGACACGGAGGAGGAGTTCGAGTGGGGCCGGGGGTTCCGCCGCGACCGCACGTCGGTCGAGGCGATGCGGGACATCCCGAAGCTGCAGGAGCTCTTCGACGAGTACGGCGTCCGCCCGACCTACGTCGTGGACTACCCGATCGCGACGCAGGCGAAAGGGTACAAGGACCTGCGCGAGTTCCAGGACACGGGGCGCGCGGTCATCGGCACGCACCTCCACCCCTGGGTCAACCCGCCGTTCGGCGAGGAGACGAATGCGCGGAACTCCTACCCGGGCAACCTGCCCCGCGAGCTGGAGCGCGAGAAGCTGCACGTGCTGACGGAGGCGATCGAGGCGACGTTCGGCCGGAGGCCCACGATCTACAAGGCGGGCCGCTACGGCATCGGCGCGAACACGACCGCGATCCTCGAGGAGCTCGGCTACGAGATCGACCTGAGCGTGTGCCCCGGGCTCGACTTCCGCGGGGACGGCGGACCGGACTTCGTCGCGTTCCCGCCGGAGCCCTACCGGTTCGGGAGCAACGGGCGGATGCTCGAGATCCCGTGCACCGCGGCGTTCGTGGGGCCGCTCCATCGGTGGGGGGCGGCGCTCCGGAAGCTCTCGCTGACCCGTGCCGGGCGGGCGCTCCGGCTCAAGGGGATCCTGTCGCGGCTCGGCGCGCTCGACCGCCTGCGCGTCTCCCCCGAGGGCTTCGACCTCGACCAGCAGGTGCGCTGCACCCGCGCGCTCCTGCGCCGCGGCGTGCGCGTGATCAACCTCACCTTCCACAGCCCCTCGGCGACCCCCGGATTCACGGAGTTCGTCCGGAACGAGGCGGACCAGGCGCGCTTTCTCGGCATGCTGCGGGGGTACTTCGACTTCTTCCTCGGGGAGGCGAGAGGCGTCGCCCTCACGCCCCACGAGATCCGGGACCGGCTCGCGCGCGGCGGCGCGACGGCCCCGGCGCCGGCGGTGCGCGCATGAGCGCCTTCTGCGGCGGGTCCCCCGTGCCGATCCTTGGAGACTGAAGATGCCCAATCTCGGAGGCGTGTGGAACCCGGACCTGCCCGCGGAGGAGATCCGCCGCGCGGTGGACGCGCAGATGCGCCGGCTGAAGACGTCGCTCGCGGAGTACCGCGAGCACCGGATCGCGGAGGACGGCTTCGGCGCGGGGCTCCTCGACCACGGGATCCTCGAGAACGGTCCCCAGCCGGTGCACGCGCCGGACGGGTCCGCCTCGCTCTTCCTCGACGGCGAGATCCTCAACGCGGACGAGCTCCGCCGCCGCTTCCGCGCGAAGCTGCCCGAGCGGGACCTGACCCCGCCCGAGGTCGCGCTCCACCTGATGCTCGCGGAAGGCGACGACGTCGTCCGCCTCTTCAACGGCCATTTCGCGATCGTGCTCCTCCGCCGCCGGCCGAAGAGCCTCACGCTCGTGTCGGACCGGCTCGGGCTCCGGCCGCTCTTCGTCCTCGCGCGGGGCCGCGCGCTGTTCTTCGCCTCCGAGATGAAAGCGATCGCGGCGGTCGATCCCGGGGAACGGAAGATCGACGAGGTCGCCACGCTCGAGCGCTTCTGCTACCGCGCGCACATGTTCGGCGACACGTGGATGGAGGGCTACCGGAAGCTGCGGCCCGCGACGATCCTCACGGCGGACGCGAACGGCGTCCGGCGCCGCGAGTACTGGCGCTACGCCTACGACGAGTCGGCGCCGCGGCTCGACGAGCGCACCTACGCGACGCGGTACGCGGTCCTCCTCGACCGCGCGGTCGAGCGCGCCATGCGCGGCCGCCACCGGATCGGCATCTTCCTCTCCGGCGGGTACGACAGCCGCGCCGTGGCCGCCGCGATCCGGAAGCACCACCTCCCGATCCCGGCGTTCACGTTCGGCACGCCCGAGTCGCGGGACATGCGCTACGCGAGGATGCTCGCGGCGCGGCTCGGCCTCGAGCACCACGGGGTTCCCGACCCCTCCCCCTATCTCGCGCCGCATTGCGCGTCGATCGTGTGGCGGACCGACGGCCTCGCCTCGTTCGCGAACGCGACCTCGATCAACCACCACGACTTCCTGAAGCAGCACGTCGACGTCATCCTTCTCGGGTTCCTCGCGGAGTACAACGGCTCGCACACGTGGCCGCGCCTCCTGCTCGCGCGCACGCCCGAGGCCGCGCGGGACGCCGTGTTCGCCCGGTACGCGCTTCGCGGCGCCGCCGGCGCGCGGCGGATCTTCCGCGCGTCCTTCTTCCACCAGGCGTTCGGCGCGCTGCGCGACCGGTTCCAGAGGAGCTTCGCCGACGTCCCGAACACGCATCCCCTCAACGTCTCCGACGCGTGGATCGTGAAGAACTTCGAGCCCTTCTCGACCTTCCAGTCGGCGGCGATCGACCGCCACCGGTTCGAGAACCGCGCCCCGCTCACGGACTCCGACCTGCTCGAGTTCCTGCTCACGATCCCGCCGAAGGCGCGCCTCGAGCAGCGCGTGTACAAGCGGATGATCGCGCACGCCTTCCCGGCGATCCGGGACATCCCGTGCACGAACAGCGGCCGCCCGATCGAGCCGAGGTTCCTCCGCGAGTACGCGGCGATGGTCGCGCGCTACGCGGGCCGGGCGCTCACGAAGCCGTTCACCCGGAAGGACCCGCTGCTCGGCCGCGACGCGCGGGACCTCGCCGCGACCTTCCGCGCGGAGACGGCACTCCGGGACGGCATCCTGCTGCCGCTGCTCGACCGCGGCATCTTCCCCGAGCGGATCTTCGACCTCGACGGGATCCGGGCGGTGGTCGATGAGCACTACCGCGGGGCCGCGCGGCACGAGTCGCTGCTGTCCGCGCTCATCTCGTGGGGCCTCGGCGTGAAGTTCCTGCTGCACGACGACTTCGCCGAGGTCGACCCGCGGATCCGCGGCGCCGCGGCCGCGCCGGCCCCGGTGCGGTGACGCGGGTCACCGCAGGAGCGGGGCGTAGATCCCGAGCATCGTGGAGACGTAGTAGAACGCGATCCACAGGGCGACGGCGAGGTAGACGAGCTTCGCGACGAGCGTCGTCGTCCGCCGGAGGACGTGGTCCGCCGCCTCCGCCTCCTCCCGCGCGATCCCCGCGAGCGCCTTCGCGATCTCGCCCGCCTGCTCGCCGACCGCGATCCGGGCGAGGAGCGGCTGCGGGAGGAACCCCGTGCCAAGGAGCGCGTCGCGGAGCGTCGAGCCCCTCCCGACCGCCGTGGCGGCGATCTCGATCCTTCTGTCCGCGACCGCGGCGCCGGCGAGCGAGAGCGCCCGGTCCATCCGCACGCCCGCCTCGTATGCGGCGCCGAGGACGTCCGCGAACTCCCCGCGCCGGCGGTGGCGGGCGGCGTTGCCGAACCCCGGCAGCACGTCCGCGATCCGCCGCAGGAGGTCCCGGCCGCGCGCCCTCCGCGAGAGCCAGAAGGCGGCGCCCGCGAGCGCGTAGGCGGGGGCGAGGACCGCGAGCACGCCCCCGACCCACGAGGGCCCGAAGAGCCGGCCGTCGCGCCCGAAGGAGGACGGGATAGGCGTGAAGAGCGCGGCCAGGTGGAAGAGGATCAGCGGGTACCATATTTCCGTAAGGAACCTGCGTCGCGCCGCGCGGCGGGCGTCGTGCCGCTCCGCGAGGCGGTCGAGGATCCGGTCGAGGTTCCCCGTGGCTTCGCCGGCCTCGAGGAGCGCCACGTCCTCCTTCGGCACCTCGTCGGGGAAGAGCGCGAGCGCCTCCGCGAGCGGCCGGCCGCCCGCGAGCTCGGCTTCGATGCGTGCCCCGAACGCCCCGGGCAACGTCCCGCTCTCGCGGACCTGCGCGACGGCCTCGCGGACGACGAGGCCCGCGCGCAGGAGCGAGGCGAGGCCCCGGTAGGCGTCGGCGAGCCGCGGCGCTATTTCTCCTCCTCGCCGCCCTCGTCCGGAGGAAGCTTCGAGGGGTCGAAGGCGCCCGGCATCTCGGGCATGTCCTTGAGCGGCGTGCCCGCGTTGAGCCCGTCGTTCCAGCGGCGGTAGTGGAGGACGAGGATGTACTTGATGTACTTCTTGTCCGTGCCGGGGCGAATGATCTGCTTCCCGCTCGCGTCGAGGAAGCCGTCCATGTCGCGGAGGCATCGGTCCGCCAGCATCAGGGAGGACTCCATGTCCTTCTCTTCCTGGCTGTCGACGTCCGTGATCGTGTCGCGGATCGCCGCCATCTTGCCGAGGATGGGCAGGAACGCGGGCTTCCCGATCGCCGCGAGCTTCTCCTTCGCCTCGTGGCAGTCGCGGCCGGCAAAGGGGTCGAAGAGGACCGCGATGAGCTCGTCGATCTGCTTCCGGACCTCCGGCGGCGTCGAGTCGAGGTGACCGAGCGTCGAGGGCGGGTCGTTCCGGCCAAGTGCCCCCTCCGCCGGCTTCTTGTCGCCGCCACCAAGCTTCGTCGGCTGCTCGCCGCCCTCCGGGGACGGAGCCTCCTCGGCCCCCTTGGGCGCCTCCGTCTCCGCGGGCGACGCGGGCTGGGTCTCCGGCGTCGCGGTCCCGGGCGTCCCCGGCTCGGGCTGAGCCGGCGGCGGCGTCGTGTCCGTCTCCACGCCCGCCTCGTCCATCCCCGTCCCGCCCGTGCCCTGCGAGGGCTGCTGCGCGACCGTTCCCCCGCCGCCCTTGTCCTTGTCGCCCGACATGAGGGCGATCACGACGATGATGCCGATGACGGCGACCGCGCCGACCGCCATGAGGACGTTCGCGTTGCTCTTCTTCGTCTCGCGGCCGCGCCCCCGGCGCCCCCCCTCTTCCTCATGCTCCGCGGCCTCGCGCCCGCGCGAGCGGCGCCCGCCCTTGCCGTGCGCTGCCGCCGCGGCGTGGGCGCGTCCGCCCTTCCGGGGCGAGGGCGCCGCGCCCGCGGGGGCTCGCCGGGACGTCGGCGCCGGGACCGGGGGCTTGCCCGACACCCAGACCGTCGCTCCGCACGCCTTGCAGGAGAAGCTCTTCGCGTCGAACCCCTCCTTCAGCTTGTACTTCTTCCCGCACTGGGGACAGACGCAGATCTGCTCGGCCATCGTTGCGGCTCCTCTTAGGGCACCCATCATACCGCGAAGGCCCTCCGGGCGGGGGCGCGTACACTGCCCTCCGTGGAGCGGTTCCGTCTCGTTTCCGAATTCGAGCTCCGGGGCGACCAGCCCGCCGCCGTGGAGGCGCTCTCGAAGGGCCTCGCCGAGGGGGCCCGGGAGCAGACCCTCCTCGGGGTGACGGGCTCCGGCAAGACGTTCACGATGGCCCACGTGATCGCCCGGTGGGGGAGGCCCGCGCTCGTCCTCGCCCCGAACAAGGTGCTCGCGGCGCAGCTCTTCGAGGAGTTCCGCCAGCTCTTCCCGGAGAACGCGGTCGAGTACTTCGTCTCCTATTACGACTACTACCTGCCCGAGGCGTACATCCCGTCGAGCGACCTCTACATCGAGAAGGAGGCGACGATCAACGACCGGATCGACCGGATGCGCCACCGGGCGACCTATAGCCTGCTCACGCGGAAGGACGTGATCGTCGTCGCGTCGGTCTCGTGCATCTACGGCGCCGGCTCGCCGGAGACGTACGAGAGCCTCCACGTGCACCTCGACAAGGGGCAGCAGATCGAGCGCGACCAGGTGCTCCGCCGCCTCACGGCCTGCCTCTACGACCGCGCGCAGCTCGACTTCCGGCGCGGCACCTTCCGCGTGCGCGGCGACACGGTCGACGTCTACCCCGCCTACGCGGACGAGCGCGTGATCCGGCTCGCGTTCTTCGGCGACCTGCTCGAGGAGATCTGCGCGCTCGACCCGCTCACGGGCGAGGTGCTCGAGGACCTCGCGTTCGTCGACATCTACCCGAAGAGCCACTACGTCACCGAGGGCGACCGGCTCGAGGCGGCGTGCGTGACCATCGAGCAGGAGCTCGAGGAGCGGCTGCCGCAGCTCAGGAGCAGGGGCAAGCTCCTCGAGGCGCAGCGGCTCGAGCAACGCACGCGCTACGACCTCGAGCTCATGCGCGAGGTGGGCACGTGCCCGGGCATCGAGAACTACTCGCGCCACCTCGACGGCAGGAAGGCGGGCGAGCCCCCGTGGACGCTGCTCTCCTACTTCCCCGACGACTACCTGATGTTCATCGACGAGAGCCACGTCGCGGTGCCGCAGGTCGGCGGCATGTATCGCGGCGACCGGGCCCGGAAGGAGGTGCTCGTCGAGCACGGCTTCCGGCTGCCCTCCGCGCTCGACAACCGGCCGCTCAAGTTCGAGGAGTTCAAGGAGCGGCTCCGGAACGTGATCTACGTGAGCGCGACGCCCGGCGACTACGAGCTGGACCGGACAGAGGGGCGGATCACGGAGCAGATCGTCCGCCCGACCGGGCTCGTCGATCCGTTGGTGGAGGTGAGGGGGGTCGGGGGGCAGGTGGACGACCTCCTGAAGGAGATCCGGGCGGTCGCGGCGAGGGGCCACCGCGTGCTCGTGACCACGCTCACGAAGCGGATGGCCGAGGAGCTGACCGAGTACTACGCGGAGGTCGGCGTCAAGTGCCGCTACCTCCACAGCGACGTGGATACGCTCGAGCGCACCGAGATCGTGCGCGACCTGCGGCTCAAGGTCTTCGACGTGCTCGTCGGGATCAACCTCCTCCGCGAGGGGCTCGACATCCCCGAGGTCGCGCTGGTCGCGGTCCTCGACGCGGACAAGGAGGGGTTCCTGCGGAACGACCGCTCGCTCATCCAGACGATGGGGCGGGCGGCCCGGAACGTCGAGGGCAGGGTGATCCTCTACGCCGACACGATGACGGGATCGATGCGCCGCGCGATCGACGAGACGGAGCGGCGCCGTGCGAAGCAGCTCGCCTTCAACGCGGCGCACGGGATCACCCCCGAGACCGTGAAGAAGAGGATCGGCGACCTTCTCGCGTCGGTCTACGAGCACGACTACGTGCCCGTCCCCGAGCCCGACGAGGAGGAGGAGCCCTACGGGCGCTGGTCGCCCGACCGGACGGCGAAGGAGATCGAGCGGCTGCGGAAGGAGATGCACGTGGCCGCGGAGAAGCTCGAGTTCGAGCGCGCGGCCGAGATCCGGGACCGCCTCCGGGCGCTCGAGGCGCACGAGCTCCGGACGCGATGACGGAAGAGGCGAAGGCGGGGACGCTCCGGGAGAAGATCGAGCGCCTCCCCCGCTCCCCGGGCGTCTACCTCTTCCGCGACGAGGAGAGGAAGGTCGTCTACGTCGGCAAGGCGAATGACCTCCGCGGCCGGGTCCGCGCCTACCTACGGCCGGAGGGCGACGGCCGCCTCGCGACGCCGCACCTCGCGAGACGGATCGCCGACCTGGAGTTCATCGTCACCTCGAACGAGAAGGAGGCGCTGCTCCTCGAGAACACGCTGATCAAGCGCCACCGGCCGCGCTACAACGTGCGGCTCCGCGACGACAAGGCCTACCTCTGCATCCGCGTGGACGTGCGCCACGCGTGGCCGCGCCTCCACATGGTCCGCAAGTTCCGCCGGGACGGCGCGCTCTACTTCGGGCCCTTCAGCAGCGCGAAGGCCGTGCGCCGGACGATCCGGACGCTCGGCGCGGCCTTCCCGCTCCGCCTCTGCAGCGACCGCGTCCTCGAGACGCGCGACCGCCCCTGCCTCTACCACCAGCTCAAGCGGTGCTCGGCGCCTTGCGTCGGCCTCGTCTCGCCGGAGGAGTACCGGAGGATGGTGGACGGGCTCGTCGACCTGCTGAAGGGCCGCACGGGCGACCTCCTCGCCGCGCTCCGCGCGCGCATGGGGGAGGCGGCGCAGGCGCTCGAGTACGAGCGCGCGGCGAAGCTCCGCGACCAGATCGAGGCGCTCGAGGAGACGACGCAGGCGCAGCGGGTCGCGTCGCCCGACCTCAGGGACCGCGACGTGGTCGGCCTCGCGCGGCAGGGCGAGATCGCGACCGCCGCCGTCCTCCACGTCCGCGAGGGCCGCCTCCTCTCGAAGCGGAACCTCTCGTTCCGGACGATCCTCCCCGACGGCGCGGTGATCGCGCGCGTGCTCGCCGCGGTCTACCGGCCGGGCCGGCTCGTGCCCCCGGAGATCCTCCTGCCCTCCGAGCCCGAGGACGGCGAGGCCCTCGCGAAGGAGCTCGAGGAACGGCGCGGCGGGCCCGTGCGCGTCCACGTGCCCCGGCGCGGCGCGCTGCGCGAGCTCCTCGACCTCGCGGAGAGGAACGCTCAGGAGGCCGTGCGCGAGGCGGAGGGCGACGAGACGCAGCGGACGCTCCTCCTCGAGCGGCTGCGCGAGCGGCTCTCCCTCGACCGGCCGCCCGCGCGGATCGAGTGCTACGACATCTCGACGATCCAGGGCGCGGAGACGGTCGGCGCGCGGGTCGTGTTCGAGCAGGCGCTGCCGTACACGGACGGCTACCGCCGCTTCCGGGTCCGCACGGTCGCCGGGCAGGACGACTTCGCGTCGATGCGCGAGGTGCTCGCGCGGAGGTTCCGGAAGGACGACGAGCTGCCCGACCTCGTCGTGATCGACGGCGGCGCGGGCCAGCTCGACGCCGCGCGCGGGGCGATCCCCGGGGGCGTCGCGGTCGTGGGCCTCGCGAAGGCGCGGGTGCTCCGGGGCGAGCGGAAGTACGAGCGCATCTACCTCCCGGGGCGGCGCACCCCCCTCGCGCTCCCCCCGGATGCCCCCGAGACCTACCTTCTCGCCCGGATCCGCGACGAGGCGCACCGCTTCGCGATCGAGTACCATCGGCGGCTCCGCGCGAAGCGCACGGTGAAGTCGGAGCTCGACGAGATCCCGGGGCTCGGGCCGAAGCGGAGGACCGCGCTCCTGCGCGCCTTCGGCTCCGCCTCGGGCGTGCGCGAGGCCGGCGCGGAGGAGCTGCGCGCGGCGGGGATGCCCGAGAACGTCGTCTCCGCCATCCTCGCCTGGGCCGGCGAGGAGGAAGGGTAGGGGCTCCGGGGAGCGTGCTAGGTTGGGGGGATGCACAGGCGCGACTTCCTCACCTGCGGCGCGTACGCCGCGCTCGCCTTCGCGTTCGCCCCCTCCGCCCGCCGCGTGATCGCGGGGGAGCCCGCGGCCGACACGGTCGTCACGAAGGACTTCGCCCGCGTCCAGAAGGTCGGCGAGGGGCTCTGGTCCGTCGTGTCGACCCCGATGCGCGACGGGAAGTTCTTCCCGACCACGATCTGCAACGGCGGCCTCGTGGCGGGCAAGGAGGGCGTGCTCGCGGTCGAGGGGTTCAACACGCCGGAGGGCGCCGCCTGGCTCTCGGACCTGTCGGTCGAGCTCACCGGTCGCCGCCCGACGCACGTCGTCCTCACGCACTTCCACGCGGACCACAGCGCGGGCCTCGCCGGCTACCCGCGCGGCGCCGAGGCGCCCGCGATCGTCGCCACGAAGGAGACGCGCCGCCTGCTCCTCGAGAAGCTCCACAAGGACCCGCCCGCGGGCGAGGGGGAGTTCGCGAAGGCCGGGACGAAGCTCCTCCTCCCGGACACGATCCTCGTCGATCCCGCAAAGCCGGTGTCGATCGACCTCGGCGGCCGGACGGCGCGGCTCGTGCCCCGGGGCGGGCACACGCCGAGCGACCTGACCGTGGAGGTGGACGGGCCGCGGGTGCTCTTCGCCGGCGACCTTTACTTCAACGGGTTCTTCCCCTACTTCGGCGACGCCATCCCGAGCCGGCTCGCGGAGACGGTCGCGGCGATCCGCAAGGAGGACCACGCGGTCTACGTGCCGGGCCACGGGCCCCTCTCGGACGCGGCGCAGCTCGCGCCCTATGCGGCGCTGCTCGAGGACGTGGGGGCCGCCGCGCGCAGGGCCGTCGAGAAGGGCACGCCCGCCGGGGAGGCGTGGAAGTCCTATGCGATCCCGGAATCCCTGGGCGCATGGACGCTGTTCCGGCCGGAGTTCGCGAAGTTCGCGTTCGAGGCGTGGGAGCGGGAGCTCAGGGCGAAGTAGCCGCCCTTGGACCGGTCCCCGCCGGAGGCGATAATCGGGGCCATGAAGCTCTTCCTCGACACCGCCGACACGAACGAGATCCGGAAGTACGCCGCCATGGGCCTCGTGGACGGGATCACGACGAACCCGTCGCTCATCGCCCAGTCCAACAAGACGCGCGAGAAGGTCATCCCCGAGATCTGCGACATCGTGGACGGCCCGATCAGCGCCGAGGTGATCTCGACCGACCGGAAGGGGATGGTCGAGGAGGGGCTCCGGCTCGCCGAGATCCACCGGAACGTGACCGTGAAGCTGCCGCTCACGGGCGACGGCCTCGCCGCGTGCCGCGACCTCTCGCGCCAGAACGTGAAGACCAACGTCACGCTCTGCTTCGCGCCGGTCCAGGCGCTCCTCGCCGCGAAGGCCGGGGCGACGTTCGTGAGCCCCTTCATCGGCCGGCTCGACGACCTCGGCGAGACCGGGATGGACATCATCAGCGACATCCGCGACATCTTCGACAACTACGGCTTCGCGACGGAGATCCTCGTCGCGTCCGTGCGCTCCCCGAACCACGTGCGCGCGGCGGCGAAGATCGGCGCCGACGTCTGCACGATCCCGCCGAAGGTCCTCGGGCAGCTCCTGAAGCACCCGCTGACCGACTCGGGGCTCGCGCAGTTCCTCGCGGACCACGAGAGAGCCAAGTTGTAGGCTGCAGGAAACGGGGCCGATCCATGACCGTCCGTTCGCGCGGCGACCTGCGGGAGCTGCTCGATCTCGGGGCGCTCGCGGCCCGCGTGCTCGGGTGCCTCGCCCGCGCCGCGCGGCCGGGCGTCGCGACGGCGGAACTGGACGGGATCGCCGCGCGCCTCCTCCGGCGCGCGGGCGCGGAGAGCGCGCCGCAGAGGCAGTACGGCTTCCCGGGCCACGTCTGCCTCTCGCGGAACGACGAGATCGTCCACGGCGTGCCAGGCGCGACGCGTCTTCGTCCCGGCGACGTGCTGAAGATCGACGTCACGCTCGAGCGCGGCGGCTACGTCGTGGATACCGCGTGCACCGTCCTCCTCGCGGGCGCGCGGAGCCCCGCCTCGCGCCTCGCCGCGTGCGCGCGCCGCGCGCTCGCCGCGGCGCTCGACGCGCTGAGGCCCGGCGCGCCCCTGCGCGTGGTCGGCCGCGCGGTCGAGCGCGAGGCGGGGGCGTCCGGGTTCCATGTCCTGCGCGAGCTCCAGGGCCACGGCCTCGGCCCGCGCATCCACGAGGCTCCCGCGGTCCCGAACTTCGACGATCCCGCGGCGACGCAGAGGCCCGGGGAGGGGCTCGTCCTCGCCGTGGAGCCGATCCTCGCGGAGGCGCCGACGCACGCCGTCGAGGCCGCCGACGGCTGGACGCTCCGCACGAGCAACAGCGCGCTCGCGGTCCACCACGAGCACACGGTCGTCGTGCGCGACGGCCCGCCGCTCGTCGTGACCGGCGCGGCCTGAGGAACGCCGTAGCGGAGGGGAGGGGGGGACGGACTCCCGTCACGCCCGCGGGTGGTACTTCGCGTGGACGCTCTTCAGCCGCTCCTGCTCCACGTGCGTGTAGAGCTGGGTCGTCGAGACGCTCGCGTGGCCGAGAAGCTCCTGGACCGCTCGCACATCCGCGCGGCCCTCGAGCAGGTGCGTCGCGAACGCGTGGCGGAAGGAGTGGGGCGACGGGGCCTGCCGCAGCCCCGCGGCGGCCGCGTAGCCCTGGAGCATCCGCAGCACGCGGTCCCGCGTCAGCTTCCGCCCGCGCAGGCTCGCGACGAGCGGATCCTCGGGCGCGACGCCCGGACGGTCGGCGAGGTGCGCCGCGATCGCGTCGCGCGCCGCGCGCCCGACGGGCACGAGGCGCTCCTTGCTCCCCTTGCCGAGGAGCTTCAGGAGCCCCAGCTCGCCGTGGTAGTCGCGCACGCGGGCGCCGAGGATCTCGCCGACGCGCGCGCCGGTCGCGTAGAGCGCCTCGAAGAGCGCCCGGTCGCGCCGGCCGCGCCGCGAGGCCGCCGGCACGCTCGCGAGGAGCCGGAGGATCTCGTCCCGGGACGGCACCTTCGGGAGCGTGCGCCACTTGCGAGGGGCGTCGAGCGTCGCCGTGGGGTCGGTCTTCGCGAGCCCCTCCGCGGCGAGGAACCGGTGGAAACCCCGGAGACACGCGAAGCGGCGCGAGATCGTCGCCTCCGCGCGCGCCTCGGCGCGGAGGTGCGCCAGGTACTCGATCACGTCGTGCGGGCGCACGCGGCGGGCGTCGCGCCGCCGCCGCTCGAGGAACCGAGCGTAGTCCTCGAGGTCTCGCCGGTACGCCGCGACGGTGTTCGGCGAGAGGCGCGCCTCGGCCTCGGCCCAGCGGAGGAACTCGCGGCGTTCCGTGTCCACGTCCCTAATCTTCGGCCCCCGGAGCCCCCTCCGGCAGGGCCCGGCGCGTTTTCCGCGGGCACGAACCCGTGGCTTGACGGTCCCGCAATCGGGGCTAAGCTTCCGGGCTTCCCCAGCACCGCCGGAAGGAACCCCAGAATGCCCAAGAAGGACGCCCAGAAGGACGCCTCCAAGGACGGGAAGAAGAAAGGCGACGCCAGGAAGCCCTCCTTCGGGAAAGCCGACCTCGACCACTTCCGGCACCTGCTCCTCGCGCGCCGCCGGCGCATCCTGGGCACGGTCCAGGGCATGGAGGAGGAGGCGCTCAAGGCTTCGGACCAGGACTTCAGCGTCGACCACATGGCCGACCACGGGTCCGACAACTTCGAGCAGGACTTCACGCTCGCGCTCGTCGAGAGCGAGCGTCGCGAGCTCTTCGAGATCGACCGCGCGCTCGTCCGCATCGAGCAGGGCACCTACGGCGTCTGCGAGGGGACGGGCGAGCCGATCCCGCGTCCGCGGCTCGAGGCGATCCCCTGGGCCCGCTACTCCGTCGAGTACCAGAGGAAGCTCGAGGCGGGCGAGGTCGAGGAGGAGGAGGAGCCGGCCGACGCCTCCGAGGAGGAGGAAGAGGAGGAGGGCCGCCGCCGCGACGACGAGGACGAGGAGGACGCGGACGAGGCGGAGTGAGCCTCCCCATGGAGCGCTTCCGCCGCGCGTTCTGGCTCGTTCCCGCTGCCGTCACCGCGGCCGCGGACCTCTGGTCCAAGGCCCGCTGGGACTACCCGTCCGGCCCGCCTGCCGCGGACGGCTCCCTCGACCCCACCTTCTTCGCCGTCGTCGAGAACTGGATCTACGTCCACACGAAGTGGAACCCCGGCGGCGCGTGGAGCGCGAGGATCCCCTCCTGGATCCTCTTCTGGGGGACGGTCGCCGCGGTCCCCCTGATCGCGGCCTGGATCTTCTGGCCGCGGAAGGCGGGCGCGTGGGACACCGCGGCGAAGTCGCTCGTGCTCGGGGGCGCCGTGGGCAACCTCTACGACCGGTGGGAGTGGGGGATGGTGCGCGACTGGATCGACGTCTGCTTCGGCAGCGTCGAAGGATGGCACTACCCCACGTTCAACGTCGCGGACATCGCGCTCGTGGCCGGGATCGCGATGCTGCTCCTCGGCGGAGTGCGCAAGCGCCCGGCCGAGGCGGCATGAGGCTCGAGGAGATCCCGGCCTCCCAGGTCCGCCTCGCCGCGGAGATCTACCTCCGCCACGCCTACCCGGCCGCGGCGCGCTGGCGGGCGCCCGCGGTCGACCTCTCCGGCGGCGAGACCGCGCGCGACCTGCTCTCCCGCTTCGAGGACGAGTGCGAGGAGAGCGGCGGCCGTCGCGTCTGCCGGTACGTGCTCCGGCTCGGCAACAGCCGCTACCCGCACATGAAGCTCGTCCTCGAGGAGAGCATCCTCTCGGAGGAGTACGCGTTCTGCGTCGACACCCACGACAACCTGAGCATCTCCGCGGACGCGCCCGACTACGCGAGGTGGAACGCCGTCCGGGACCACAACCGGCTCCTCGCGGAGGAGATCGAGAAGGCGTGGGAGGCGGAGGGCGTGCCCACGCTCCGCGACATCAAGGACCGGCTCGGCAAGGTGGAGCAGCTCGGGCAGAAGGCGCAGAGCCTGCTCATCGTCGACGACGACCCGGCCATCCGCGACGCGCTGCGCGCCCTCTTCGAGCGGGCGGGGCTCAAGGTGAGCACGGCGGGGAACGGGCGCGAGGCGCTCGGCGTCGTCAAGGCCGAGAAGCCGGACCTGATCCTCATGGACTACCAGATGCCCGAGATGGACGGCGTCGAGGCGTGCGAGGCGCTCAAGGGGGACCCGGAGACCCGGCGGATCCCTGTCCTCCTCGCCACGCGGAGCCAGGTGGACCTCGCCGCCCTCACCTACGCCGACGGCTTCCTCGTGAAGCCGTACCGGCAGGACGTCCTCTTCTCGCTCGTCCGGAAACTGCTGGCATGATAGGGCGCCGGGAGGGCCCCCCGGCCCCCCCTGATCCATGTTCCGAAAGGTCTGGTCGGCCCTCCGGGCACTCCTCAGGAAGGTCCTCTCGATGTTCGCCGTCGGCACGCTCCTCAAGAAGGTCTTCGGGACCCGCAACGAGCGGCTCATCCGGAAGATGCTGCCGCTCGTCGAGCGGATCAACGCCCTCGAGCCCGGGTTCGACGCCCTCTCCGACGAGGAGGTCAAGGCGAAGACCGGCGAGTTCAAGGCACGCCTCGCGAAGGGGGAGACGCTCGACGACCTCCTGCCGGAGGCCTTCGCGGCCGTGCGCGCGGCGGCGAAGCGGACGCTCGGCCTGCGCCTCTTCGGCGTCCAGCTGATGGGCGGGATCGCGCTCCACTCGAGCTCGATCTCGGAGATGGTGACCGGCGAGGGCAAGACCCTCACCGCGGTCGCGCCCGCCTACCTGAACGCGCTCACCGGCCGCGGCGTGCACATCGTGACCGTGAACGACTACCTCGCGCGCCGCGACGCGCAATGGAACGCGCCGGTCTACGCCGCGCTCGGCCTCACCGTCGGGTGCATCCAGGCGAACATGCGCTCGGAGCAGCGCATCGAGCAGTACGCGGCGGACATCACCTACGGGACGAACAGCGAGTTCGGCTTCGACTACCTGCGCGACAACATGAAGTCGCGGGTCGAGTTCCAGTGCCAGCGCGACCGCCAGTTCGCGATCATCGACGAGGTCGATTCGATCCTCATCGACGAGGCACGCACCCCGCTGATCATCTCGGGGCCCGCGGAGGAGTCGTCCGAGAAGTACTACCTCGCGGACCGGGTCGTGCGGCGCTGGGCGCAGGGGAAGAAGGGGGTCGAGAAGGCCGACCTCGACGACCTCGTCGCGGCGAAGGCGAAAGGGCCGGGGCCCGAGGCGGAGGAGGTCCGGCTGCAGCTCGAGCAGGACTACCACTTCGTCTACTCGGAGAAGCAGCACACCGCCTACCTGACGGAGTCGGGCATCATCGCGGCGCAGCGCGAGCTCGGCATCCCCGACTTCTACGCGCCCGACGTGATGAACGAGAATTGGCCGCACCACCTCGAGCAGGCGGTGCGCGCCCACACGCTCTACACGAAGGAGAAGGAGTACGTCGTCAAGGACGGCGAGGTGATCATCGTCGACGAGTTCACCGGCCGCCTCATGGAGGGCCGGCGCTGGAGCGACGGGCTCCACCAGGCCGTCGAGGCGAAGGAGGGGATCAAGATCCGCGAGGAGAACCAGACCCTCGCGACGGTCACGATCCAGAACTTCTTCCGCCTCTACGACAAGCTCGCCGGCATGACCGGCACCGCGCAGACCGAGGCGGCCGAGTTCCACAAGATCTACAAGCTCGACGTCCTCTCGGTCCCGACGAACCGGCCGCTCAAGCGCCTCTCCTACGACGACCGCATCTACCTGACGGAGAAGGAGAAGTGGAGGTCGGTCGTCGAGGAGATCGTGCGGAGCCACGGGACGGGCCGGCCGGTGCTCGTCGGCACGACCTCGATCGAGGCCAACGAGCGGCTCTCGGCGATGCTCGTGAAGCGCGGCGTCCAGCACGAGGTCCTGAACGCGAAGCAGCACGAGCGCGAGGCGGCGATCATCGCGAAGGCGGGCGAGCTCGGCGCGGTCACGATCGCGACCAACATGGCCGGCCGCGGCACGGACATCCTCCTCGGCGAGTTCGCGTACGAGGATCTCCTCGAGCACTGGAAGAAGCACGGGCTCGCGCCGAAGGACCTGCGCCCCGGGGATCCGCAGCTCGCGGGGAAGCTCGTCGCGCACTGGACGGCGCACTACTTCAAGGACGACCCGAAGCTCGCGAAGAAGGCGGACGGCCAGGACGAGGACGCGCGGAAGGCGGCGCTCGAGGCCCGCTGGGCCGTGAGCGGGATGATGCCGCTGCCGTTCCTGCCGGTGACCCGCGTCGCGCAGCTCGGCGGGCTCCACATCATCGGCACGGAGCGCCACGAGGCGCGGCGCATCGACAACCAGCTCCGCGGCCGCGCGGGCCGCCAGGGCGACCCGGGCTCCTCGGTCTTCTACGTCTCGCTCGAGGACGCGCTCATGCGCAAGTTCGCCCGCGACTGGGTGAAGCGCATGCTCGGCCGCCTCGGGATGGGGGAGGGCGAGGAGGTCACGTCGCCGATGGTCTCGCGGGCGATCGAGCGCGCGCAGAAGAAGGTCGAGGAGCACAACTTCGACATCCGCAAGAACCTGCTCGAGTACGACAAGGTGAACGACGAGCAGCGCCGCGCGATCTACGAGCGGCGGAACGCGATCCTCCGGGGCGAGCAGCTCGAGGAAATGCTCCACGAGATGATCGAGACGCTTCTCGGGCCGCTCGTCGCGGAGAACCTCCCGGAGCGACGCCCGCCCGACGAGTGGACGCCCGCCGAGGTCACCCTCTGGGCCCGGCGGAAGTTCGGGGTCGAGGTCGATGCCGACGCGCTCCGCCGCTCCGGAGGCGCCGAGGCGGCGTCGCAGCTCGTCCGCGACGCGATCGCGAAAAGGATCGAGGAGGTGAAGGGGGCCGGGGAAGAGGAGGACTTCCACCGCACGCTCCGCTACGTCCTCCTCCAGGCCTTCGACGACAAGTGGAAGGAGCACCTGCGCGAGCTCGACGCGCTGCGCGAGGCGGTGGGGCTCCGGGGCTACGCGCAGCAGGATCCGAAGGTCGAGTACCGCCGCGAGGCCTCGCAGATGTTCCACGAGATGCAGTCGCACATCGCGGAGGCCGTCACCGACGTCGCCATGAAGGTCCGGGTGACCGAGGACATGGATCTGGCGATCCGGGGCCGGTACCGCCCCGCGGCCCTCTCGAAGGAGGAGGTCACCGCGTTCTCGCCCCCGGCAGCCGACGAGGGCGCGCCGCAGGGGTCCTCGGGCGAGCGGCCGGAGCCGATCCGCCGCGAGGCGCCGAAGGTGGGGCGGAACGACCCCTGCCCGTGCGGCAGCGGCAAGAAGTACAAGAAGTGCCACGGGAAGGAAGCGTAGGGAGGCTGCAGGCCGGAACCTGCGGCCGAGGGCCAGGGGTCTGCGACCTCAGGCCGGATCGTCCATCGCCGAAAAACGGGAGCGACCTCCCGTATCATGGCCCAGCAGGAGTAACGATGCTCTTCACGTCCGAATCCGTGACCCAGGGTCACCCCGACAAGATCGCCGACCAGATCTCCGATGCCATCCTCGACGCGGTCCTCGCGAAGGACCCGAAGGGGCGCGTCGCGTGCGAGACGCTCGTGAAGACGGGCTTCGTCGCGCTCGCCGGGGAGATCACGACGACCGCCGTCATGGAGTACCCGGCGATCGTCCGGCATGTCGTGCGCCAGATCGGGTACACCGACGCGCGGTGGGGGTTCGACGCGGACTCCTGCGCCGTCCTGTGCGCGGTCGAGCGCCAGTCGCCCGACATCGCCCTCGGCGTGGACGAGCGCGAGGGCAAGTCGCTCGGGGCGGGCGACCAGGGCATGATGTTCGGGTACGCGTGCCGGGAGACCGAGCACCTGATGCCCGCGCCCATCACCTACGCGCACGCGCTGACGCATGGCCTCGCGCGGCTGCGGGAGACCGGGGAGATCCCGTACCTGCGGCCCGACGGCAAGGCGCAGGTCTCGGTCGAGTACGACGACAAGACGCGCCAGCCGCGGCGGATCGCCACGGTCGTCGTGAGCACCCAGCACGCGGTCGAGGGGGAGGCGGGGCTGCCGGCCGACCTGCACGCCGCGCAGTCGCGGATCCACGCGGATCTGAAGGCGAAGCTGATCTGGGCCGTGCTGCCGCAGCACATGCTCGACGACAAGACGGAGATCCACATCAACCCGACGGGGCGCTTCGTGGTCGGCGGCCCGCAGGGCGACGCGGGCCTCACGGGCCGGAAGATCATCGTCGACACCTACGGCGGGATGGGGCGGCACGGCGGCGGCGCCTTCTCCGGCAAGGACCCGACCAAGGTGGACCGGAGTGCCGCCTACATGGCGCGCTACGTCGCGAAGAACGTGGTCGCGGCCGGGCTCGCCGACCGCTGCGAGGTGCAGCTCGCGTACGCGATCGGCGTCGCGGATCCGGTGTCGGTCCTCGTCGAGACGTTCGGGACCGCGCAGGCGGACGAGCGCCGGATCGCGAAGGCGATCCGCGACGTCTTCCCGCTGACGCCGAGGGGGATCATCGACACGCTCGACCTCCTGCGGCCGATCTACAGGAAGACCGCCTCGTACGGCCACTTCGGAAGGCCCGAGCCGGAGTTCACGTGGGAGCGGACCGATCGCGCGGCGGCGCTCCGCGACGCGGTCACCGCGAGAGCCGTCGCGAAGTAGGCGTCGGAAGGGGTGGGGCCCGGGGCGGGGGTCAGTCCCGGGAGCTCTGCTCCTCCTCGAGCGCCTCCAGCTCGGCGACCGCCTCGAACTCCCTCGGCCTGCCCGCGGCGCGCTTCGTGCGGATGAGCGTCGGGAGGTCGAGCACCCGGACGGCCTCGCCGATCGGATCCGGTACGGCCGCGTTCTCGTGCCGCGGCGCGCCGAAGCCTCTGCGGTGCCTCGCCGCGTTCCCGATGGGCCTCCTGCTCAAGGTCGCGAAGGGCAGTTGACCGCCCGGCGGCCCCCGGAGCCCCCTCGCAGAGACCGCTGGCGGCGCGCCGGCCAAGCCGGCCTCCGGACCGAGGCTGTCGCGGCAGCGGCCTGCAGCCGGAAGCCTTCCTAGTACCGGTAGTGCGGCGCCTTGTAGGGCCCCTCGACCGGCACGCCGATGTAGTCCGCCTGCGCCCCCGTGAGCTTCGTCAGCTTCACGCCGAGCTGGTCGAGGTGCAGCCGCGCCACGCTCTCGTCGAGGGCCTTCGGCAGCATGTAGACGCGCTTCTCGTACTGCCCATGCCTCTGGAAGAGCTCCATCTGCGCGAGCACCTGGTTCGTGAAGCTCGCCGACATGACGAAGGACGGATGTCCCGTCGCGCAGCCGAGGTTCAGGAGCCTTCCCTCCGCGAGGACGAGGATCGACTTCGCGCCCCCGAAGACGAACTCGTCGTACTGCGGCTTGATCGTGACGCGCTTCACGTCCTTCGCGCGCTGGAGCCCGGCCATGTCGATCTCGTTGTCGAAGTGCCCGATGTTGCCGACGATCGCCTTGTCCTTCATCCGCCGCATGTGGTCGATCGTGATCACGTCCCGGTTGCCCGTCGCGGTGACGAAGATGTCGGCGGTCGCGACGACGTCCTCGAGGGTCTTCACCTCGAAGCCCTCCATCGCCGCCTGCAGCGCGCAGATCGGGTCGATCTCGGTCACGATCACGCGGCAGCCCTGGCCGCGGAGCGCCTGCGCGCACCCCTTGCCGACCTCGCCGTAGCCGCAGACGACCGCCACCTTGCCCCCGAGCATGACGCCGGTCGCGCGGTTCAATCCGTCGAGGAGCGAGTGGCGGCAGCCGTAGATGTTGTCGAACTTGCTCTTCGTGACGGAGTCGTTGACGTTGATCGCGGGGAAGGGGAGCCGGCCCTCCTCCTGCATCCGGTAGAGCCGGTGCACGCCCGTCGTCGTCTCCTCGGAGACGCCGAGGATCCCCTTCTCCATCCTCGTGAAGAGGCCCGGGTCCTTCGCGGCGATCCCGCGGAGGCAGAGGAGGAGCTCCACCCAGTCCTCGGAGTCGTCGGGCTTCGTCTCGGGAACCGCGCCCTCGCGTTCGAAGCGGGCGCCTTCGACGACCATGAGCGTCGCATCGCCGCCGTCGTCGAGCAGCAGGTTCGGCCCCTTGCCGTCGGGCCAGCGGAGCATCTGCTCCGTGCACCACCAGTACTCCCTGAGCGTCTCCCCCTTCCACGCGAAGACCGGGATGCCCTCCGGGCGATCCGGCGTCCCCTTCGGGCCGACGGCGACGGCGGCCGCGGCGTAGTCCTGCGTCGAGAAGATGTTGCACGAGCACCAGCGCACCTGCGCGCCGAGATCGACGAGCGTCTCGATGAGGACGGCCGTCTGGATCGTCATGTGGAGGGACCCCGAGATGCGGGCGCCCGCGAGCGGGCGCTTGCCCTTCTGCTCGCGCCGGAGCGCCATGAGCCCCGGCATCTCGTGCTCGGCGAGCCGGATCTCGGCGCGGCCGTGCTCCGCGAGGGAGAGGTCTTTCACCTTGAAGGGGAGGATCGTCTCGGTCTTCATTTCTTGCCTCCGGAGGGCGGCCGTTTCGTTCCGCGATGCTCGCCCGTGACGAGGATGAGGTCCAGATTCCGGCGGGGGCCCGCCTTGAGCTTGTCCCTGACCGGCAGCTGCCGGACGTTTCCGAAACCCTGCGCGACGAGCTCCGTCTCGAGCCGCTCCGGATCGAGGCCGAGGCGGAGGTCGCCGAGGCTCTCCCGCAGCGACTCCACGTCGTGGGGGGCCAGGTCGAGGATGACGAGGCGCCCTCCCGGGCGGAGGACGCGGCGCGCCTCCCGGAGGACCGTGGGGATCTCCGGCACGTGGTGGAGCACGAGGCTCAGGAATACCGCGTCCGCGGACGCCGCGGGGACCGGCAGCGCATCGACCTCGCCGAGGCGCCAGTCGATCCCCTTGCGCGCGAGCCGCCCGCGGGCCGCGGCGAGGCGCTCCGGCGAGTGGTCCACCGCGATCACGCGGTCGAACCGCTCCGCGAGGAGCTCGGTCAGGAACCCGTCGCCGCACCCGGCATCGACGACCGTCCACTCGCGCGGCGCGAGCGCCGCAAGCGTCTCCTCGCGGAGGCAGCCGAGCGAGAAGGCGGGGCCCTCCCCGGGCGCCTCGCCGAAGTGCGAGCGGCTCCGGGCGCGCCGCCGCTCGACGACCTGGTCCCGCCGCTCCGCGTCGGCCGCGAACGACGGGTCGTCCTTGACCGAGGCCTCGACGGCCTGCCAAAGGAGGCGACCGTCGGGGCGGAGGGGGAGCGCGTTCCGGTAGAAGGTCCAGGAGCCCTCGCGCCGGTCCTCGAGCGCCCCCGCCTGGCGCAGCAGCCGCAGGTGGTTCGAGATGCGAGGCTGCGCCATGCCGAGCGTGTCCGCGATCTCGTTCACGGCAAGCTCCTCCGGTGTGACCGCCGCGAGGATCCGCAGGCGCGTCGGGTCGGCCAGAAGGCGGAGGAGCTTTCGCACGGGGGAACTATATATCAGGAAATCATGATGTGTAAATATACTGTGGCCGCGCGGGGCTCCGGGGAGCGGGGAAAGCGCGGCGGCGCGTGTCGCCCTTCGGGCGCTGATTCGGGCCTTCGGTCGCCCTAGCCGCTTGCGGCAGAGGGGGATAGGGCGATCCCAAATCCCAGTTTCCTTCTGAACCCGGTTTCCCTATAATCCCGCCCCGCGGCGTCCAGGCGACCGGAGCGGGGACGACCGTCGCAAAAGGAGGCCAAGTTCAGATGAATGGGAAGCAGAAGGGCTTCACGCTGATCGAGATCCTCGTGGTGGTCACGATCATCGGCGTGCTCGCGGGGCTCGTGGTGGTCCTGATCCCGAAGGCAAACGAGACCAAGGACATCACGAACTGCACCAACAACCAGCGGCAATTCGTCGGCTTGCTCGTCGGCGGAAGCAGTGGGGATATGGACGCCTGGCGCAGGAGCGGACCGAACCTGCTCCTCCAGTTCGTGCGGAAGGGCGATATCGGCGAAGAGAGCTATAAGATCCTCTTCTGCCCCGGCGACCTCCAGGAGGGCCTCGAGAGCGCCGGCGGCGCCGCGGCCTACAAGAACCTGGACATGAAGTTGCGCGAATACGACAAGCTCACGTCGTATGCCGGTCGTGACCAGGAGAACGGGAAGTGCACGGTCAAGCCGGGCCAGGGCCGGACCATCATCATGTCCGACGACAGCGAGGACCACCACAACAAGAAGGGCTTCGTCTGCGGCTATTCGGACGGGTCCATCGAGTGGCGGGACAAGGACAGCAAATGGAACATGGGCATCGAGCAGGTCGTGAACATCGGTGAGGGCTCCGCGGTGAAGGAGCTCGAGTGCCTCGTGGCGGAGTAGCGCCGCCATGCAGGGCCTCCTCTCCCGCGGGGCGCTCCTCGCGCTCCTCCTCCTGCTCGTCCCGGCCGGCGCCGAGGATCCGAAGGCGCCGTGGGCGATCCACTTCACCCACGGTCCGCTCGAGACCTACAGCGTCACCTACAAGGACGGCAGCGCGAAGACCTTCTACTACATGACCTTCACGCTCAAGAACGGCTCGCAGGAGGCGGCCCCGCTCCGCCTCTCGATCAAGGCGACGGTCGGCTCGGATGCGAAGAAGCGCAAGGTCATGCCGGCGCTTCCGGCGCCCGATGCGGAGGAGTCGCTCCGGCGCCTCTCCCGCGCGGCCGACCTGAAGAACGTGCAGGAGATCAACAAGCTCGGCACGCTGCAGCCGGGCGAGTCGGTGCGCGGGATCGCGGTCTTCGGGACGTTCCACCGCGAGTGGGACGTCGCGACCGTCAACGTCTCGGGCCTCGAGCCGTACGCGCGCCACTGCCGCGTCCGGAAGTACGGGGAGAACGGCTTCACCGTTTTCCACCGCGCCTATGACGCGCACAACAAGGCCGTCCTCCAGAAGGCGGGCAGCGAAGCGACGTTCGAGGACGTGTACGCGATCCTCCGCCACAACGTCGTCTGGAGCATGAAGTTCCACCGCGAGGGCGACGAGTTCGCGCCGCAGGTGGACAAGATCATCCTCGACGCGGAGGGCTGGGGCCTCGCGGATCCCGCTCCCGAGATCGTGGCGGAGCCGAAGCCTCCTTTCCGCCACTAGGGATTCACGGTACGGATGAGGGGCCGGCGCTCGTCGCCGGCCCTTTCGCATTTGCGCGGCCGCCG
>WYBS01000136.1 GCA_011525755.1 Planctomycetaceae bacterium | reverse complement strand
CGCTCCAGCCGACCGCGCTCGTCAACGAGGCGTACCTGAGGCTCGTCGACGCGACGAAGGTGGAGTGGCAGGGCCGGGCGCAGTTCCTCGCGCTCGCGGGCCGCTCGATGCGTCAGATCCTCGTCGATCATGCGCGCGCCCGGGACGCTGCGAAGCGCGGCGGCGACCGGGTGCGCGTGACCCTCGTCGACGATACCGGGGGGGTGCGGGGGCCGCAGGAGCTCGACCTGCTGGACGTCGACGAGGCGCTCGAGGAGCTCGCGGCGCTCGACGCGAGGAAGGCGAAGGTCGTCGAGCTGCGGTTCTTCGCGGGGCTCGAGATGAGGGAGATCGCCGAGGTCCTCCGGGTCGGGACGACCACGGCGGAGGACGACTGGTACTTCGCGCGCGCCTGGCTCCGCCGCCGCCTCGGCGGAGCCACCTGACGTGCGACGCGCTACCAGAGCGGCTTCTTCGCCGCGCGGATCTCGTTCGCGAGCTCCTGCGCGATCGCGCGCGCCCGCATCACGGTCGTGTCGCGGTCGGCGCCCGCGGCGGGGCGCAGCGTCACGCCGGCGACGGCCGTCGGCGCGCCCGCCTTCACGAGGATCGGCACGGTCACGTCGACCGCGCCCGCCTCGTCGAGGACGGTGACCTTGCCGCTCTTCATCGCCTCGAAGTCCTCGGCGTCCGACTTCTTCCCGCGCCGCTCGGCCATCGTGCTCGCGACCTGCGTGAGTTCCTTCCCGCCCTCCGGCACGGCGTGGAGCGTGAGCCGGACGAGATCGGGATGACGCCCCGCGACGCGGTCGAGCACCTCCTGCGCGGCGGGGGACGCCCCCCCCTTCGTCGACGCGCACGCGGCAACCAGAAGAAGCAACGCAACGATTCGCATGTTCGGACCTCCTCGGGGGATTCTATGCTTTGCTGCCAGCGAACCGCGCGGGTGAGCCCGACCGTCTCACGGGCGGGGACCGCGACCCCTTCGATGCGACGCGGCATGCCCCGGCGGGGTGTCCGCCCCCCGGCCCCCCCTGCATCCGGCCCGGGCCGACCGCACGCGGCGCAGCGCCTCGACGCGACCTTCCCGGCAAGGCGCCCGTCGCGGAACCCGCCGAGCCGTTCGCGACGAGCCCGCGCGCGACTGAAGGTGCCCGGGCTCCGGGGGCAGTCGCCGCCCCGGTCGCCCCTCACGGCCAGAGCGCGAGGACGAGCGCGGTCGCGCCGAACCCGGCGAGGCCGAACAGGAGCAGGATCCGCGTCAGCAGGGCGCGGGACCCGAGGATGCCGACGATCGCGGCCTTGAACGCGAGGTTCGAGAGCATCCCGACGAGGATCACGCGCCACGCCGTGTCGGGCGAGAGCCGCCCGTCCTGCGCGAGGCGCGAGGTCGACAGCGTGATCGCGTCCATGTCGGTGAGGCCGGAGAACATCGCGACCACGTAGACGCCGCGACCCCCGAAATGCTCGTTCGCGGCTGCCGTCGCGAGGAGCACGACCGCGTAGGCGGCGGCGAAGACGAGCGCCGGTTTCAGCTCCGCCGGGTTCGACGGCGGCTGCGCCTCCGTGGCGTTCGCGCGGACGCGCCTCCAGACGAGCAGCGATCCGGCGAGGAACGCCACGCCGACGAGCGCTATGGGGGGCGCCATCCGCGCGAACCGGGAGGGGGCGACGACCGCGACCTCCGCCAGGACGCGGACGAAGACGACCGTCGAGGCGAGCTGGATGACGATCGCAGCGAGGTCCGGCGCTCCCTTCGCGCGCGCCTGGGTCACCGTCGTCGCCGTGCTCGAGATGAACCCGCCGAGCGCCCCCGCGAGGAAGGCGCCGCCCCGGCTGCCGAGCGCGCGGTAGAGGGCGTAGGCGCCGAGGTTCATCCCCACGACGAAAACCACCCGCAGCCAGATCGAGTGGGGGTTCAGGACCTTGTAGGGATCGTATGCCTCGTTCGGCAGCACCTGCAGGATCACGAGCGTGATCAGCGCGAATCGCATGATCGCGGTGACGTCGCCCTCGCCGATCGTCCGGGCGAAGCCGTGCATCGCGCGCTTCCAGTGGAGGAGGAGCGCGCAGGCGCCGCCGACGGCCACGCCGACCGTGGTCTGGCCGCGCATGAGGTAGCCGCCGACCGCGAACATGAGGAGGATCGCGACCTCGGTCGTCAAACCGCGGTCCTCGGCGCCGCGGCGCGCCTCGGCCAGGTAGCCCGCGATGACGAGACCCCCGACCCCGGCGAGGCCCGCGGCGAACGCCCAGTCGCCGAGCAGCGCGCACACCGCTCCGAGCAGCGTGATGAGCGGGAACGTGCGGATGCCGGCGAGCGGGTTCTGCATCCGCTCGCGCTGGAGCCCGATCAGCAGGCCGAGGCCCAGCGCAAGACCGAGCTTCTCGAAGATCTCCACGATCACGCTCCGCGCCCGGTCGGCACGACGGCATCCTAGCAAGGGGCGCGATTTCGGCCGCGGGACCGGGAGGGGCACGGGGAACCCGTCCGGCCCCCGGAGCCCCCCCGGATCCGTTGCCTGCTAGAATCGCTCCGCATGGCGGGACGGTGGCTCATCCTGCCGCTCTTCTGCTCCGCGGCCTTGGCGGAGGAGATGCCGCTTCCGACGGACCGGACCGCGATCCTCTCGCGCGAGGGCGTCACCTACTTCGTCGAGGGTCGCCAGACGATCGGCTGGGGCACGACGGTCACGGTCCAGCGCGGCCAGAAGATCGTCGGACGCCCGGACAGCGTGCTCGTCGTCGAGGGGACGCTGCAGATCCGCGGCGTGGCGGGGAGCGAGGTGATCCTCGAGGATCTCCGCATCGAGCCCGGCGAGAAGTTCGACGAGATCCGAATCGACACGGCGCTCTTCCTCGGCGGCCACCTGAAGACGGGCGGGAAGCCCGTCGCGGGGAGGATCATCGTCGAGAACACCGACCTCGGGACCGGCGTGCCGTTCGAGGTCGCGATGACGGGCGGCGCGGTCGACTTCCTCAACTCGACGTTCATGGATCCGGTGCGGATCCGGGGCGTTCCGCCCGAGGGCAAGCGCTGCACGCTGAAGCTCAACCTCAACGGCTGCTTCTACAACTCGATGGCGCGCCGCAAGGAGTCGCAGAGGAACGCCCACAGCGGTTTCGAGAAGGGGCTCTTCCTGACCGGGGTGCCCGAGGTGCTCGTCCGGAACTGCCGGATGGCGGGGGACCGGACCGAGTTCGTGGACTGCGAGAAGCTCACGTTCGACGGGAACAGGGTCAACGTCGGCGAGATCCTCTTCAGGCAGGCGGAGCCGGGGCGCTTCAAGGACACGAAGCTCCAGAAGTCCGACATCTACACGACGAAGGTCGTGTTCGAGGCGCCCGCGGGGAAAGGCCGCGACCAGGTGCCCGTCGACAAGTGCTGGTTCGGCGGCCTCACGAAGAAGGAGGAGATCGCGGAGAAGGTGATCCGGGACGGGAACGACGACCCCGAGTGCGGGGTGGTCGTCGTCTTCCGGAAGATCCTCGACCGCCCGCTCGATCTCGCGGGGAAGACGAACTAGGGGGGCGCGGGGGGCGAACCGATGATCCCCGCCGTGCGTCTCAAGGGTATGGCGCGCTCCACCCTCCTCCTGCTCGCGCTCGCTGCCGCGGCATGGGCGGACCCGGATCTCCTCTCCCGCATCGAGAAGGCCGGGGACCTCAAGACCCTTCACGCGCTGCGGGCGGAGGTCGAGGCGGCGGCGAAGGCCCGGCCGGATGCGCCTGAGACCGCCGCGCTGCTCCGGAAGCTCGCTCGCGCCTACGAGTGGCATTCCGAGGGACACGAGGACGAGGACCTGCTCCTCAAGGCCGCGGCGATCCCGGGCACGGAGCTCGACGCCGGCGAGTGCTTCACCCTCGGCCGGAAGCACCTGCGCGACCGTCACTACGAGGAGGCGAGGCAGTGGCTCGCCCGCGCGCTGGCGCGGCCCGAGATCCGCCGCTCCGGAGAGGAGGACGAGGCGGACGGGGAGGAGGGCATGGGCATGCTCCTCTCCGGCGTGCGCGAGGCGATGGGCGAGACGCTCGAGGGACTCGATCGCTGGGAGGAGGCGCTCGGGTACCACGAATCGTGGAGGCCGCAGACCTTCTGCGGGAACTGCGCCGCGTCAGAGAACGCGCGCCGGCTCGCCGCGGTCGCGCGCTGCAAGTACCGCGTGGGCCTCGTGAGCGAGGCGCTCGACGCCCTCTGGGAGCGGAGCCGGGCGCCGTCCGAACTCCTCGGCGCCGACCCGGAGGCCTTCGCGCACTACGCGGAGTTCAGCGTGCGACAGCGGCACATCGAGAAGCTGCGGGAGCGGTACGACGCCCTTCCGGAAGAGCTGCGGAAGAGCTACGCGCCGATCCTCGCCATCGCCGAGGCATTCGAAGCGAAGGACGCCGCCACGATCGTCCGCACCGTCTGCAACAGCCCGGATGACTTCTGCGACTACGGCGTGCTCGAGTGCTGCGGTCGCATGCTCGACGACTGCGGTCCCGACGCCGCGCCCGCGCTCGCCGAGGCCGTGAAGGGCGGGGGCTACGAGGCCGTGGAGCTCGCCGGCCACACGCGCATGAAGGAACTGCTCCCGGCGCTCAGGGCGCGGCTCGAGGACCGGCCCGATCCGGGGGTCGCGGAATGGCTGCGCTGGGCGGTTGCCCGGCTCCAGGCGCTGCCGTGAACTGCTTTTCCCTTCCGTGCGTCGTGAGCCCCACCTCGCCAATTGGCGAATGAGGCCGACGCCGCACGCGCACGAATCGTATTCGCGCCGCTCTTGAGATGCGTCGACGCATCGGATCGCGGTGCCACGCGAAGTCGCCCCGCGGTGTGGCCATGAACCGGAGTGCGACGCGTCGGCGTCGAGCGGCCCTACTCGTGCCGCAGGGCGGCGATCGGGTCGAGGCGCGCCGCGCGCCGGGCGGGGAAGAGCCCCGAGACGACCCCCGTGCCCACCGAGATCGAGACGGCGAGGAGGATGCTCATGGGCGTGATGATCGCCGGCCAGCCCGTCCAGGCCGCGAGGAGGTGGCTCATCCCGTAGCCCACGGCCACGCCCAGGAGCCCGCCGAGCGTCGAGATCACCGTCGTCTCGGTCAGGAACTGCGCGACGATGTGCCGCCGCCTCGCGCCGAGCGCGCGGCGGATGCCGATCTCGCGCGTCCGCTCGGTGACGGTCGCGAGCATGATGTTCGCGATCCCGATGCCGCCCACGATGAGCGAGATCGACGCGATCGCGACGAGCGCATACCGCAGGACCTCCTGCGTCTTCCGGCGCAGCGTGAGCTCCTTCAGCGGGACCACGATCTCGTAGTCGTCGTCCTCGTGGTTCCGGTCGAGCACCCGCTGGAGCATGTCCACCGTGAGGAGGACGTCCTCCTCGCTCTCGACGCCGACGATGAGCTGGCTCAGCTGGACATCCGTGGCCTCGCGCGAGCCCTGCCGCGACTTGAGGATCTGGGTCCCGAGCCGTTCGTGCACGGTCCGGTAGGGGACGTAGATCTCCTTCGATTTCGCATCCACGTTCATCGCCTTGCGCTGGAAGTCGAGCAGCGGCTCGTCCGCGAGCACGCCGACGACCGTGTAGTACTCGCCGCCGACGAGCAGCGGAAGCCCGAGCGGGTCCTCGAGGATGCCGAGCTCCCGGAAGAGGCTCTCCCGGACCGTGCAGACCCGGCGCAGCGCGATCGAGTCCGCGTCGGTCAGGTTCCGGCCGCGGCTCACGGCGAGCCCGAACATGTCCATGTGCTCCGGCTGCACGGCGTACACGGTGGCCTCGACCTTCCTGCTGCCGCGCCACGCGAGCTCGGGGCGCATGTGCACCGGGAGCACCTGCTCGAGACCGGGCACGGTCTCGCGGATCTGCCGCTCGTCCCTGTAGGTGAGCCCGTACCGGTTGAAGGCCCACTCGTTCGTCTCCGCGTCCTCCGTCTTCGTCGCGGGCTTCTTGGAGTTGACGATGATGTTCCTGAGCCCGAGCCGCCCGAACTCGGCGAGGAGCGTCTCCTGCATGCCGGCGCCGATCGCCATCATCGCGATCACGGAGCCGACGCCGAAGACGACGCCCAGCGCCGTGAGGAAGCTCCGGAGCGGGTAGCCGACGAGGTTCCTGAGCGCGAGGAGGAAGAGCTGGACCATCCGCTCGCGCATCAGCGTCCCTCGCGCCGGGTGTGGGGGGGCTCCGGGGGCCTCACGAGGCATCCTTGAGGCGCCCGTCCTGCAGGCGGACCGTCCGGCCCGCGCGCTTCGCGACGGCCGGGTCGTGCGTGATGAGGACGATCGTGCGCCCCTGCCGGTGGAGCCCCTCGAGGAGCTCGAGGACCTCCGCGCCCGTCTTCGAGTCGAGGTTGCCCGTCGGCTCGTCGGCGAGGATGAGGATCGGGTCGTTGACGAGCGCGCGGGCGATCGCCACCCGCTGGCACTCGCCGCCCGAGAGCTGCGACGGGCGGTGCGCGAGGCGGTGGGAGAGCCCGACCGTCTCGAGGAGATCCTCGGGGCGTCGTCCCTCTCCCCCGCGCCCCCTCGCCCGGTAGAGGAGCGGCACCTTCACGTTCTCGAGCACCGTGAGCTGGGCGATCAGGTTGTAGCTCTGGAAGATGAACCCGATCCGGCCGTTGCGGATGAGCGAGAGGCGGTCGTCGGAGAGGTCCGCGACGTCCTCGCCGTCGAGGAGGTAGGCGCCGCCGGTGGGCCGGTCGAGGCAGCCGAGGATGTTCAGGAGGGTCGATTTCCCGGAGCCCGAGGGCCCCATGATCGCGACGAACTCGCCCGGCATGACCTCGAGGTCGAGGCCGTGGAGCACCTCGACCCTGGCGTCGCCCTGCCCGTAGGACTTCGTGACGCCTTGGAGCGCGAGGACGGCGGCGCTCACGGTCGGGACATCCGTCCCGCGCAGCGCGCGGATGCGGACCCCAGGTCCGCACGCCGACGCCGCAACCCGGTGCGGGGCATCGACCTGCCGTGGAGAAGACGCGTACCGGGTCCCATGTTCAGTTGAGGAGGACGCGGTCGCCTTCCTTGAGGCCCTTCCTGATCTCGACCATCGTGTCGTTGGTCGCGCCGACCGCCACCTCGACCTCCTCGGTCGTCGTGCCGTTCCGGCGGACGCAGTAGCGCTTCCCCTCCTTCTCCTGCACGGCCTGGAGCGGCACGGCAAGGCAGTCCGCGACCTCGCCCACCTGGATCTCCGCGCGCGCGGACGTCCCGGTCTTCAGGTTCAGGTCCGTGCCGGTGAGCGCGATCTCGACCTTGAATCGCTTGACGTCGTCGCCGCCCCACCAGTTCTGCCCGGCGTTGGCCACGGAGTCGATCTTCACGACCTCCCCCTCGAAGGTCCTGTCCTTCTGCGTCTCGCTCGTGACGAACGCCTTCATCCCGACCTTCAGCTTGTCCACGTCCGCCTCGTGGATCTGGATCGTGACCGCCATCTCGCTCGGGTCCGGCAGCGTGATGAGGTTCATGCCCTGCCACACCTGCTGGCCGACCTTGATGTTGCCCCGCTCCCACGGCTGGTCCGGGTCGCCGTAGAGGACCGTGCCGTCCGTCGGCGCACGGATCTCCATCTTGGCGAGCGTCTCGATCGTCTTCTGGAGCTGGTGCTTCGTCCGCTGGAGCGAGGACTCCCGCTGGCGCACCTGCGCCGTCTTGTCCGCGAGCTGGGCCTCCGCGGCCTTCCTCGCCTGGTCGAGGCCGCGCTCCGCCTCGACCACCGCCGCCTCCTTCTTGCGCAGCTCGAGGGGGCGCTTGTACTCCTCGTAGCTCCTCTGCTCCATCCGCGCCGTCTCGAGGTCGTTCTGTGCCTTCTTGAGCAGGATCCTGGCCTCGCGCAGGTCGTTCTCGGTGACGAAGTCCTCCTTCCTGAGCTCCTCGTTCGCCTTCACGCGGTCCTCGTTGCGCCCGACGTCGGTCTCCGCGGTCTCGACCGCGAGCGCGAGCTTGCGGCGCTCCGCGGGATCGTCCGCGTCGAGGAACTTCCTCAGCTCGACCTTCGCCACGTCCAGCGCGAGCTCCGCCTTCTCGACGTTCGTCTGGTTCTGCTGCCTCTGGATCAGCTCGTTCGTCGTCGCGCTCTTCAGCTCCGCCTCGAGCTGCGTGACCTGGTTCTCGAGCTGCTCCTTCTGCTTCTCCGTGTCCTGCTTGTCGAGCCTGACGAGGACCTCGTCCTTCTTGACGCTCTTGCCCTCCTCGATGATCCACTCGATCTTCGCGTAGGTCTCGGCGCGGAGCTGCGTCGAGTTCTTCGTCTTGAGCGTGCCCTTCTCGGTGAGCGTGATGGGGAGCCGGCCGCGGGCGACCGCGTGCGTCCCCCCTTCCCGGGGCCCATCCGCGTTCTTCTCCGCGCAGGCCGCGAGCGCGAGCAGGGCGACGAGGAGCAGTCGGCTCACGGGACCACCTTGCCTTCCTTGTCGACGAACAGGAGCCCCATCTCCTGCTGGAGGTTCAGCGTGTCGATCAGGTACGAGACATAGCGATCGTTCAGGCTGTTCTTCGCGTCCGCGAGGTCGTTCGTCGCCTCGACCACATCGCGGTTGCTGCCCCGCCCCGCCCGGTTCTCGAGATCGGCCTTCAGGAGCAGCCGCTCGATCGTCCGTATGTTGTCCCTGTCGTTCCGGATCTGGAGGCGCGTCTGCCGCAGCCGGCGCAGCGCGTCGCGCACGGAGAGGATCGCGTTGTCCTCCGTCTGCTGGAGCGTGCGCTTCGAACGCTCGTACGCGAGGATCGCGGACTTGTAGGCGTTCCGCTCCGCCTTGCGGTCGAGCGGGATCTCGAGCGAGAGCCCGAGCGCCCAGTTGTCGGGCTCGGCGCCGAACTCGACGAGCGTGTTGCCGACCGCGATCGCGTTGTAGGAGGCCGTGAAGTCGAGATCGGGGAGCAGCGCGTTCTTCGCGACCGCGACCGCCCGTTCGGCGTCCTCCGTCTGCTGCCGCGCGGTCACGAGGTCGAGGCGGTTATGGATCGCGGCATCGACGGCGCCCTCGACGGTCGGGTCGAGATCCGGCGGCTCCGGGATGTCGTCCACGACCTCGAAGGTCGCGGAGAGCGGCAGGCCGAGCGTGATCTTGAACTGGTCGAGCGCGAGCTGGTAGCCCTGCTGCGCGTCGAGCAGCGCGTTCTGCGCGTTCCGGTACTCGCGCTCGGCGCGGAAGACGTCGGTCTGCGTGCCCATCTCGAGCCGGTAGAGCGCCTTCGCCTGCCGCTGCACGTAGTCGTTGCTCGCCACGCGGTTCTCCGCGTTCTGGACGCTCCGCCGCTGGCTGACGAGGCTCGCGTACTGCTGGATGATCGAGATCGTGAAGCCCTGCCGGAAGAGCTCGAATCTGCGCGCCTGGTAGACGAGGCTCCGCTCCGCGAGCGTGAGCGGCTCCCAGGCGACCGACTTGCCCGCGCCGCGGAGGAGCGGCTGCGTGAACGTGGCGGTGCCGGTGACCGTGCCCTCGCTCTCGGGCTCGTGGATCTGCGTCAGCGTGCCGGTGATCGTGAGGCTGCCGCCCGTGGGGAGCACGGCCCTCGTGCCGGTGAAGGCGAGCGCGGTGCTGTCGAAGAGCTGGATCTCCTCGCCGTCGGTCAGGTTGTTCGAGAGGCGCCCCGTGAAGACCCATTCCCGGAAGTCGCGGCGCGTGAGGCCGACGCCGAGCGCGGCGAGGAAGAACGCTTCGCGCTCCGTCTGGTAGTCGCGGTTGCACTCCGTCCCGATCCGGAGCGCATCGTCGATCGTCATCACCGCGGGTACGTCGACCGGGGGAGGGCGGTCCTCCCGCGGGGGCGTGTCCGGCGCGGGCCGGACGAGGTCGGTGCGGAACGCGTCGACCGCGTCCATCCCCTCCCGGATGATCTCCTCGCCTTCGCGGTCGGCGGAGCGCTCGTACCGGGATGCGCAGCCGAGGAGCAGGGGGAAGAGAAGGAACGCAGCCAGCCTGAGCATCATCCGTACCTTCCGTAACATACGCACGCCCGCGCCCGATGGTGCCGCGATTCTGTCACGGGTTCGTGATGCGGGGCGCTCCTTGGGGGCGGACGCCCCCTTGGACGCCGCTCAGGGCGCCTTGACCGCCAGGATGCAGGCGAAATTGAGCCAGCGGAAGAAGGGGTCGATCGTCCCGAACCCGGCCCGCTCGAGCATCACGCGGTTCTCGTCCAGCCGGTAGGGCACGAGCACGTTCTCGAGGGCTTCCCGCTTGCGCTGGATCTCCGCGTCGGAGTAGCCCCGGGACCGCTTGTAGCGGAGGTAGTGCTCGATGTAGAGGCGGTTCAGGAAGGAGTTCGAGAGGAGGACCTTCTCGGAGAGGAAGAGGGCTCCCCCCGGCTCGAGCGCCTCGAAGATCCGCCGGATCAGGGCCTCCCGGTAAAGAGGCCTCACGAACTGGAGCGTCCAGTTGAGGAAGACGATCCGGCAGGGCCTCAGCTCGACCCCCGCGTTGAGGTCCGCCTCGAGCAGCTCGACCCGGTCCCCCGCGGGCGCGAGCTTGCTCCGGGCCTTGTCGAGCATCGCCGCCGAGTTGTCGAGGCCCAGGAACCGGGTGCCGGCCGGGCACCGGGGGTGCGACGAGAGCAGGTGCAGCGTCGTCCCGGTCGAGCAGCCGAGGTCGTAGACGAGGCTCTCGCGCTCGGGCAGGAACTCGACCGCGAGGTCGACCTGGAGCCGCTGCACCTCGTCGTAGTAGGGCACGCTCCGCGCGACCATGTCGTCGAAGACGCCCGCCACCTTCTCGTCGAACTCGAAGTCCGAGATGCGCCCTTCCCCGTCGAAGATCCGGTCCTTCATCGGCCTCCTCAAACGCGCCGCCGCAGCGCGAGGCAGAGAAGCTTCGCACGATAGCAGAGCTCCGCAAGGGCCTCGTCGTCCTCGTCCTTCCGGATCCGGAGAAGCGCGCCCCGCGCCCCCTGGAGGAGCCCCGCGAGGACGACCGGCACCCGCGTGATGGCGTCGCGGGCGTCCACGAGGTCCTTCGGCCGGCGCCCCTTCCGGAAGCGGCGGATGCCGTGCCTGCGGAGGATCGAGGGATCCGCGCCGGGCGCGATTTCCGCGACGAAGAGGGGGGGCTCCGGGGGCCGCCCGGGGCGGTGGCCGAGCGCGAAGTGGTGGAGGAGGAAGGTGAAGAGCGCGAGCACCTGCTCGTCGCGGAGCGGCCCCCGGTTGAGGCGGAGGAGCCGGCCGAGGATCGCGTCCGTGCGGCCCGCGTCGTAGAAGGGCTTCCCCTCCCTCGCCTTCCGCGCGTGGAGCTTCGTGACGAGCGCCGCCCGCCGGTTGAGGAGGCGGAGGAGGCCCGCGTCGATCCCTTCGATCTCCGCCCGCGCGCCCCCGAGCCCCCCCTTCTTCGTCACCGGGCGCCCTCCGGCCGGAGCCAGGCCGTCCGCTTCTTCGCGATGCGCGCGAGCGCGTAGCCGGCCGTCGCCAGGAAGGCGACCGCGGCGAGCGGCAGCGCGTGCCGGTCGAGGTCGCCCGCGCGGTAGGACGCGTACGCGAGCACGGCCGCCGCGAGCATGACGTTCAGGTAGATCGTGCCGTGCTCCTTCGAGACGACCTTCCGCCAGTCGAAGGGATGGCCGAGCGTCGCCAGCGCGCCCTTCGGTCGCGGGAGGAAGCGCGGGACGCGGGCGCAGTAGGCGCGGTACTCGTCGCCGAAGCGGCCGAGGAGGTAGGTCTCCTCGGCGAGCGTGATCGACAGGTAGGCGACGAGGAAGAACGCGCCGCCGGCGGCGAGCGCGACCGGGTTGCCGGTGAGCGCGAGCAGGCCGAGCAGCGCGAGCAGGTTGCCGAGATACATCGGGTTCCTCGAGTGCGCGAAGACGCCGCCGGTGACGAGGCCGCTCGCGTAGATCCGGCCGTCCTTGCCGCCGCGCTTGATGTAGGCGAGGCCGATCGTGAGGATGCGGATGCCCTGGCCGAGCGCGAGGAGCGCGAGCCCCGCCGCGAGCCAGGGGGGGCCGGGGGGGACGGGCGGGAAGAGGAGCACGACCGCCCCGAACACGAGCGGGAAGACCGCGTTGCGCGTGCGGAAGAGGAAGTGGCCCGCCCGTTCCAGCGAGGCGCGTAGCTTGGTCACGGGCGGCTAGGATCGCACGGCGGCCGCCGCGCGGCGAGCGCTTGAAACGGCGCTCACCGCGTCGCCCACTCGAGGTAGCCGCCCTCGATGTCCTCGGTGAGGAGCCGACGCCCGTTGACGGTGAGATCGATGCGGCTCCCCCCGCGCAGGACCGTGACGGTCGCCTCCTCCACGGCGACGAGAACGGCGTAGCCGCGCTGGAGGCCGTCGGCCGACTCCAGGTCCTTGCCGTCGATCGCGACGATCAGGTCGCCGTCCTTGAGCCCCGCCTTCCCCCATGGCCCGTCCGCGTCCGCGATGCGCGCGCGAAGCGCGGTATAGGGGGAGGGCTTGAACACGATCTCGGCGGGCCCCGGGATCGTGATCCGCATCGCCCCCGAGGCGTCCCCCTCCCGCGCGAGCTGGTAGCTGCCCTCCGGCAGCGGCTCGAACCGCGCGCGACCGCCCTCGTCGACCTGCGCACGCGCCTCGGACCGGAGCCGGTTGCCCTCGAACCGGAGCGCGAGCGTCTGGTCGGGCTTCGCCTCCGGGTCCACGACGACGAGCGAGTGCAGGCGCGGCGCGGGGATCGAGAGCGCGCTCTTCCCGGGTCCGAGCGTGACGCGCCGGGTCGCCGCGACCAGCGTCTCGCCGCCGACCGAGACGCGGAGCACGACCTCGTACTCCCCCGGCTCGACCGGACCGAGCGCGAGCCGCCCCTTCACGTCCGGCGCGGTGTCTTCGCTCGCGAAGAACACGTCTTCCGCCTCGCAGGGGTACGGCAGGAGGACGACCGTGACCGCCGACAGGTGCGCCCCCGCGTCGAATCCGGCGAGGGAGAGGTCGAGCGTCGCGGGGTCGCCGAAACGCACCTCGAGGTGGGTGGTCTCGCCGGCCTTGTAGCTGACCTCCTTCTCCCCGTACTTCGCGGAGTTCGCGGTAACCGAGTGCGTCCCGCCCCCGCGCTCGTTCGTCGGATGATTCAGGACGACGAAGCTCCCGTCAGGCCGGGGGAACACCTCGATGCCGCGGGAGCTGCTCCGCGTCGTCGCCGTGCGGTAGGCGGTGTCGAACGACACGTCGGAGAGCGGCTTCCCCGACGGGTCGAGGACAGAGACGACCACGTACATCGCCGGGTCGAGCCGGTCGATCACGAAGTCGCAGGTCTCCATCCCGCGTACGTCGACGACCCGGCTGGCGACGACGCTCCCGGTCAGCGAGACGCCGACGAGATAGCGCCCCGGGGAAAGCTCCAGTGCGGAGTAGCGCCGGTTCCTGCTCTCCCACCACGCGGAACTCGTCTTGGGGGCGAGGAGCGCGCGGTCGGACGGCTTCTCCCCGGCGAAAGCGACCGCGTGGACGGACGCATACCGGAACGGGAACTCCGGCGGGAACGTGATCGTTCCCCGGATCCCGGTGACGCCCTTGAGCCGCACCACGACCTTTTGGGGCGCAGGGGCGCCCTCGCGCGCGTCGAGCGGGACCTCGTCGGAGCGGTAGGCATGGTCGCCGTGCTCGGCCATGCACATGTACTGGCCGTGCGGCACGGCGATGCGCGGATCGTCCCGCCGCCATGTGTGCCGTGAGGTGTCGTCCCCCGACCTCAGGAGGATCGTCGCGTCGGCCGCCGTCGTCCCGTCGGGCAGGAGCACGTCGAACTCGACCTCCGCGACGGGTTCCGCGAGGAAGTCGACGACCGCGCCAGGCCTCGCGTGCGATGCCGCGGACCCCCGCACGCGGCCGAGGCGGAAGCCCTCCGCGTACGCCGCGACGCGGTAGGGCCCGTCCGAAAGCCCCGAGAGCACATACCGGCCGTCCTCTTGGGTGACGGCGTCCACGCGCGTCAGGCGCTCGCGCCGCAGGTCCGCGACGAGTCGCCGAACCTCCTCCTCGATGTCGGGCGGCGGCGGCGGGCCGCTCGGGCGCCGCCTGCCGTACGCCGGTCCGAGGACCGCCCGGACGGTCACGCCCGCGACCGGCGTCCCGTCGGCGCACGTCACCTGGCCGGTGATCGTGCCCGTGCCCCGCTCCACGTCGGGGACCGGCAGATCGTCGATCGCGCGGGCGAGGGAGTCGTCGACGGGCGATCCGGCATCCGCCGGGAAGCCGGGCGGGCGCGCCTCGGCGGGGGCGGCCCGGGCAGGCGCGTCGGGCGCCTGCGAGGCGCCGACCAGGCAGCCGACACCGAAGCCCAAGGCCAGGGACAGCAGGGCGACGATCCCCCCGCGCATTCCCCGAGTCTACCGCCCTACGTTCCCAAGGTCGTGTGGAACAATGCGGCGAGCATGCGGACGGCGATTCTCCTCCTCGTCCCGGCGCTCCTCGTCGCGGCGGAGGACGGGAACCTTCTCCCGAACGGGGGCTTCCGGAAGGGCGTCGACGGCTGGGTCTTCTTCCAGCTCGGCGCGGGCGACAAGCGGGAGGTCGAGAAGGAAGCGCTCCACGTCTCGAAGGCCGTGGACTCCCCCGATCGCCCCGCGATGATCTGGACCGACTACGCGCTCGACGGCGTCGCGGAGGGGAAGCTCGCCTTCTCGATCCGCGCGAAGGGGAGAAAGCTCTTTAGGACGCAGATCCTCTTCATCGTCTGGGACGACGCGGGCAACTCCTCGGCCGAGGAGACGGTGCTCGACGGGGATCCCGGCGCGAAGTGGAAGACCTTCGAGAAGACGATCGGGATCCCGGGGCCCGCGAAGGGCGGGCGGATCCTCGTACGGCTCTTCGGGAAGGGAGATCTCTGGCTCGACGACGCGAGCGTCACGATCGCGGGCGCGCCGGGGCCGGAGCCGGCGCCGAAGGGCAAGTCCGGGCTCAGGAACGGCGACTTCGACAGGTCGAAGGAGGGCTGGGCGACGCTCCCCGGCCCGGACGGCCTGAAGGTCGCGCTCGACAAGAAGGAACTGCGCCTCTCGCGCGACGGGCAACGGCTCTACCCCGAGCAGGGAGTCGAGCAGGTCGTCACGCTGCCGACGCGGGCGAAGAAGGTCGCGCTCAAGTGCCGCGCGCGCGCGGAAGGCGCGACCGCGTGCGTGGCGCTCGTGGCCGAGACGCAGGACGGCGCGCTCGTCGCATGCGCGCGCGCGGAGCCGGAGGGCGAGCTCTCCCTCCCGCTCGATCTCCCCGCCGGCGCGAAGCGACTCCGCATCGTCCTCGCGATGCGCGGTCCCGGCGACGTGTGGTTCGACGAGGTGAGGATCGAGTGAGTCGCGCGCCCGTTCTCCTCCTCCTCGCGACGGCCGCGCTCGCGGCGCCCGACGAGAAGCGGATCCGCACCGCGCTGCACGCGATCCTCGCGGAGCCGAAGGACGCGGAGCGGAAGAGTCTCATCGACGCGCTCGGCGACGGCGGCGGGACGCTCGAGGAGGTCGAACAGGCGATCCGGAAGGGGCCGCTCTATCCGCGCGATGCCGCGGAGACGAAGGGCCTCGTGAGAATCGGGGGGGCGGCGGGGGGGTACGCGTTCGAGCACGACGGGGATGCGTACGGATATGCGGTACATGCCCCTTCGGGCTACGACCCGGACAAGGGAAGCCCGCTCCTCCTCGACCCGGGCCACGGATCGTGGTCGAAGATGGAGCTCGAGGAGAAGCTCAAGGGCCTCGACTTCTACCGGAACCTCGCGGACGCCGCCGGCTGCCGCGACTGGCTCGTCGTCCGCACGGAGATCGTCGAGCAGATCGGCCCCGACGCCCGCGGCCTCCCGGAGGAGGAGGGGAACCTCATCTTCCAGAGGATGTTCAGGGACCTCGCGGCGCGCTACCACTTCGACCCGGACCGGATCTACGTGACGGGCCTCTCGCAGACCGGGTTCTGGGCGTGGGAGCTCGGCTGCTGCCGCGCCGACCGGTTCGCGGGGATCGCGCCGATGAGCGCGGTCACCCGGGAGGTGAAGGGGCTCCACGCCAACCTCCTCGCGCTTCCCGTCTACGTCCTCCACGGCGCGAAGGACGCCGTCTGCCCGGTCGCGCAGCCGCGCGAGACATGCGTGAACCTCGCGCGGATCGGCGTGAACGTGCGCTACCGCGAGCTCCCGAACGCGGGCCATGACGGCAACGTCTGGAACCAGCTGCCCGTCGCGCTCGAATGGCTCAAGGAGCGTCCGCGCGAGCGCTACCCGCGACGCGTGAGCAAGAGCCTCCAGACGGCGAAGGACGGGTGGTGCTACTGGATCCGGATCGACAAGCTCGACGACGAGGGCACGGGCAAGGCGGGGCAGCCGCCGAAGGCCGGGATCGACGGCGAGATCGACGGGCAGACGGTGCGCCTCTTCTCGGAGGGCGTCGCGCGCATCACCCTCTGCCTCGCTTCGGAGATGACGGACCTCGGCAAGCCCGTGGCGGTCGTCTGGAACGGCAGGACGGTCTTCGAGGGCGTCGTGGACCGGAGCCTCGCGACGATGCTCGACCTCGTCTACGACAAGACGGACTGGAAGGAGACGTTCGAGGCCGCCCTCGAGCTGAAGGCGCCGTGACGGCCCCCGGACCCCCTCGGCATCTGCCGCTCCTCCTCCTCGCGTTCACGGCCGCGGGCGCGGAGGAGACGAACCCGGTGCACCCGGCCGCCGCGGACCTTCTTCGCGACCCCGCGAGATGCATCGCGTTCGCCGAGGAGGCGGGACGCGCGATCCTCGCCCGGAAGCCGGGCGACGACCCCTCGGTCTACTCGGGCGAAGCGGGCGTCGCGATCCTCCACGCCGGGATCTACCGCGCGACCGGGAAGAAGGAGTGGCTCGACGCCGCGCGCGCCGCGATCGACCGCGCGGTCGCCGCGATGGGCGACGACCCTGGGCTCCACACCGGCCGCGCGGGGGTCGGGCAGGCGTGCCTCGAGCTCCACCGGGCGAGCGGCGACGAGGCGTTCCTCGCGCGGGCGCGCGCGTGCGCGAAGGGGCTCGCGGACCCGAAGGCGACGGACGTGATCCGCGGCGCCGCGGGGATCGGCATCTTCCGGCTGAACCTCCACGCGGCGACGGGCGGGAAGGAGGATCTCGATGCCGCGATCCGCCTCGGCGACTGGCTCGCGACGCGCGCGATCGCGGTCGACCGCACCGTATGCTGGCGCGTGGACGACGACGAGACGTCCCGGATCTTCACCGGCTTCTCGCACGGCGCCGCGGGCATCGGCTACTTCCTCCTGAAGCTCGCGCAGGCGACCGGAGACGCCCGGTTCCTCGACCTCGCGGAGAGGGCCGCGCGCTTCGTCGCGCGGAACGCCATGCCCGACGGCCGCGACGGCTGGATCTGGCACCGCACGGTGCCGCCGATCGAGGGCGACGCGATCCGCATCCAGTGGTGCCACGGGCCGCCGGGGAACGGGCTCCTCTTCGCCGAGCTCGTCCGCGCGGGGAAGGAGGCCTTCCGGCCCGCGCTCGAACGGTGCCTCGTGACGACGAAACGCCGCGGGCGGACGGCGCGCTCCGGCGGCTGCCAGTGCCACGGCGTCGCGGGCAACGCGGAACTGCTCCTCGAGGCGTACGTCCTGACGGGGGACGAGGCGCTCCTCGCCGAGGCGCGCCTCTGGGCGACGGCGCTCCTCGCGCCCGAGGGCGACGGGTTCGCGCTCGCCACGGAAGGCTACGACTCGTCGTACATGCTCGGTCTCGCGGGGATCGGCCACTTCTTCCTGCGGCTCGCCGGCCCGGCGGACACTCCCCTGCCGCTCATGGTGGCGGATGGGCCCCGGGAAGGAGGAGGCGGGTAGGGGCCGGCCCGCTTCCGTGGGGGCGGGGGGATGATGGTCGCGGAGGTGTGCCATGGCGTCCCGCCCGTGGTTCCTGCCCCTTCTCCTCTCGCTGCCGCTCGCGGCGGCCGTGCTTTTCCTCGACGCGTGCCTGCCCGTCGGCGCCGGCGACCCGGAGAGGAGCAACGTCGACGGGAAGCTCGCGGGCGTCTGGGTCGAGGTCAACGAGGACGGATCGGACGGCGACGTCGTCGTGATGCTGCCCTTCGACGGCCGCGCGTACGTGATGCGCTCCGTGAAGATCGACCGCACGGGGGGCGGCGCGAGGATCGAGAGCGAAGGGCTCTACAAGGCGTGGCTCACGACGATCGGGGGCGTCAGGTTCGTGACGGCGGAGCCGCTCTACGCGCGCGAGGCCGTCGCGGACGGGAAGATCCCCGGTCTCTTCATCGCGGCGGTGGAGCTCTCGGAGGACGGGACGAAGGTCGCCGCGAAGGGGGTCGACCCGGGCTTCGACGCGCTCGCGCCGCTCCGGGCGCTCCCCGGCCACGTGTCGTACGAGCCTCCCGCGGAGGGCGCGATGATCCCGACCGCGGGGGAGGCGACGGCGCTCCTCGCCCGGGTCCTCGCGGAGCACGCGAAAAACCCGAAGCTCTACTCCGTCACGGTCACCTACCGGCGCGCGACGGAGAAGGCGCTCTTCCGGATCCTCTTCGAGACCGTGACCGGATGACCGCGTACGGCGCGCTCCTCCTCGCGGCGCTCGTGGCCGGCTGGTGGATCGCGCGCCGGTGGGCGGAGATCGATCCTCTCCATGTCGACCGGATGGCGCCGCTCGTGGTCGCCTCCGGGCTCGCGGGCGCCTCGCTCTTCGGATGGATGGGAGGGGGGCCGGGGGGGAGCCGGGGGCTCTTCGGCGCGCTCCTCGCGGGCGTGGGAGCGGGAATCGCGTACGCCGCGTCGCGGAAGATCGCGCTCGGCCGGGTGGGCGACACGTTCGCGCCGGGATTGCCGCTCGGGATCGCTCTCGGCCGTGTCGGGTGCTTCCTCGAGGGCTGCTGCCGCGGGACGCCGACCTCCCTGCCGTGGGCCGTCGGCGGCCGCCATCCGGCGCAGCTCTACGAGTCGATCGGCGCGCTCCTGCTCGCGGGCTTCGTGGCCCTCGCGAGGCGGCATCGGCGCGTCCCGGGCGAGGCGTTCCTCGCGTTCGGCGTCGGCTACGGGGCCCTGCGGTTAGCGCTGGAGCCGCTCCGCGGCAACCACGTCCCGGCCGCCCTCGGCCTCACGATCCACCAGTGGATCGCCGCGGCGGTCGTGGCCGTCTGCGTCGCGGTCCTCGCCCTTCGCCGGAGCCTCTACGCGAGCTCGCGGCCGGGGATCCTGCGTCGGGGCCGCGCGTCGCCGGGCACGGGGTAGCGTGCTCGACGCGCCAAGGCGCTCTACGGGCAGGCGGTGCCCGGGCCCCTCCCTCGCGCCCCCTCCCGACCCAGCGCGGCCCTTGCGAACACGGCCATGTCGACCGCCCGGCAGCCGGCGAGCGCCGCCGCGTAGACCGGCAGGCCGGGGCCGATCCCGAGGGCGCGGCGCGACCGCACGAGCCTCCCGAGGTCGCGCCAGAGCCGGCCGCCGGCGAGCAGCGGCGCGGCAAGGGGTCCGAGGCGCAGCAGGCGGCCGCCCGGCAGCGCGGGGTCGGCCCTTCGCGCGGCGATGAACCGGCGCGCGTAGCTCGCGCGGCGGCGCCAGAACGCGTCGAGCCGCGGCGCGTGGAGCACCGACTGGAGCGGCTCGTAGCGGATGCGGTGTCCTTCGCGCGCGAGCCGCGCGGCCCAGAGGCGGTCGTGGCTGTGCGGCACGTCCGGCAGCGGAATGCTGCGGAAGAGCTCCGCCGGGCCGGCGACGTTCAGGAGCGCGAAGTTGCGGAGCTCGAGGACGCTCTCGCCGAGGAACTCGCCGAAGTCCAGAAGGGCGACGAGACGCGCGCGGAAGGTCGGCTCGGACCGCACGCGGCCCATCACGATCCCTTCGCCCTTCCGCGCCGCGTCCACCCAGCCGGGATCCGGCACGCAATCGGCGTCGAGGAATGCGATCCGCTCCCCGCGGGCCGCCGCGATCGCCGCGATCCGCGCGGCCGCGCTGCCGCGGTGGGGGAGCCGGAGCACGCGCACCCCCGGGAAACGCGCGGCGACCTCGTCCGGCGTGCCGTCCGTCGAGCCGTCGTCGGCAACGATCAGGTCGAGCGGCGCCGGCGTCTGGCGGCGGAGGCCGTCGAGGCAGCGTCCGATCGCGTGCCTCTCGTTGAACGCGGGGACGACGACCGTGAGATCCATCAGCGCGCGGGGCCGAGGCGCCGGAGGCGCGCCCGGAGCTCCGCCTCCCGGCGGCGATCGCCGCACTCGCGGGCGAGGGCCGCGGTCTCCTGGAGGAGGCCCCGGTCGTCCGGTCTCGTCAGGAGCAGGCGCTCCGCCGCCTCGAGCGCCTTCCGGAAGTGGGGGAGCGCGTCCGCGCGCCGGCCCCCTGCGACCGCGATGTTGCCGAGCGTCTTGTGGGAGTTCAGGAGGCCGCTGAGAGCGGTCGCCTGCCGATGGCCGCTCGCGAGCAGCTCCGCGAAGGCCGCGGCGGCCTCGTCGAACCGGTCGAGCAGGAGGTAGATGTGGCCGGGATGCACGGCGGGCCACTCCATCCCCTCGACGATGCGCAGGGCCTCCTCCCACTCGCGGCGCGCCGCCTCCCGGTCGCCGAGCTCGCGGTACACGCCCCCGAGGCTGACGCGGGCGAAGGCGTAGGAGGGCCGGATCTCCACCGCCCTGCGCATGAAGTGCGCCGCCGTGTTGAAGAGGGCGCTTCTCGCGGCGGGATCCTTCTCGGCCTTCGCGCGCCCGGCGTAGATCGACCCGAGGTTCAGGCTCGCGCGGGCGCAGCGCGGCGCCGTCGCGAGCGTGGCCTTCCAGAACGCCTCCTCGTCGCGCCAGTCGCGATTCCGGATCACCGTGCGCACGGAGAACGCGACGAGGACGATCCCGAGCGCCGCCCACGCCGCGGGGCGGCCGAAGCGCGCGCGGAGCCGCTCGAAGCCGACGCCCGCGAGGAGGCAGAACCCGACCGACGGGAGGTACAGGTAGTGGTCCGCCGCGATCTCGTGGAAGGGCCGGATCTGGAGGACCGGCAGCAGGGTGAGGAGGAACCAGCCGAGGCCGAACGTCACGAGCGGGGCGCGGCGGCGGCAGCGAACCGCGACCCAGATCCCGGCGGCGAGCCCTGCGAGCGAGAGGAGCACCTTCGGCTCGACGAAGGAATGGCTCAGCGGATACGCGTCGTACGAGTGGTCGCCGAGGAGCCGGAGCGGGAAGAGCAGGAGTAGCGCATAGTGCGAAACGAGCCCCGCGGACGTCGCGTAGTTGGAGACCCAGGATCCGCCGTGCCAGCCCTGCCGGGTCGCGCCCCCGAGGAGCACGTAGGCGGCCGCGGCGAGGCCGGCGGCGGCGCCGGCCGCGTAGAGCGCGGGCGTGAGGATCCGCCGGCCGCGCGCGAGCAGCCGGGGCCAGAGCACGGTCGCACGGAGCCTCCGCCGCGCCCGGGCGGGCTCGATCAGCGCGTCGAAGAGGAGGCAGACGAGCGGCAGGGACGCGGCCATCTCCTTCGTGAAGAAGGCGAGCACGAAGAGGACAAGCGCCGGCAGGAGCCAACGCGTGCGCGGTTTGAAGCCGACCTCGAACCACGACGTTCGCGTGGACATCCACGCGAGGAGGGCGAGCAGGTAGAGGAGCGTCGAGAGGAGGTCGCGGCGCCCGGAGAGATACGCGACCGACTCGGTCTGGACGGGGTGCGCGGCGAAGAGCAGCGCCCCCGCAAGCGCCGCGCCCCCGCCTGCGAGCCGGCGGAGCACGAGGAAGACCGCGAACGCCGTGATCCCGTGGTAGAGCGTGTTGAAGACGTGGTAGACCCACGGCTCGTTGCTCCCGAGGATCCCCTCGTCGATCCGGTAGGAGATGTAGCGGAGCGGCCGGTAGTCGTCGAGGAGCTCCGTGACCGACTGCTCCCGCACCGCCTTCTTCCGGAACGTCGCGTGGTCGTCGAAGATGAACCCTCCCTCGAGCGCGTTCGCGTAGAGCGCGAAGGAGACGCCGAGCAGGAGGAGCAGGGCGTAGCGCCTCCTCACGGCCTCCCCCCGAGCCCGCGCAGGAAGCCCGTGCCGTAGGCGACCTGCTGGACGAGGAACGCGAGCGGCCCGAGCGCGAGCGCGCGCAGCGCGCCCAGCGCCCGCACCGCCGCGACGCCGATCGCGAGGAGGTAGGCGAGGAGCACGGCCGCGAGGATCGCCGCGACGATCCGCGCGGCGGGAACGAGCGCGGCCGTCGCCGCGGCGCCGGCGACAGCGAGGAGGCCCGCGGGCGGTACGAGGTAGAGGGGCTCCATGTGGACGCGGTCCCGGCGGACGAGCATCGCGCGCGCGCGACCCATCGCGTGGAGCTGCCCCGCGAACCCCGCCCACGTGCGCCGGCGGCGGTGGTGCACGCGCGCGCCGGGCGCGTGGACGAGATCGAGCCCGAGCGCCGCGATCCGCGTCACGAAGTCGATGTCCTCGCCGTGGCGCATCGGCGCGAACCCGGCGACACGATCGAAGTCGCCACGCCTCACCGCGAGGGAGTAGCTCCGCGGCCGGTACTTCGCCGCACGGCCCCCGGAGCCCCCCCGGATGCGCCCCGTCGTGAGGGGCGATGTCAGGACGAAGTGGAAGACCCTCCCCGGGAAACGCTCCAGGGGATCGAGGACCTCCGCTCCGCCGACCGCCCCGACCTCGGGACGCCCGAGCGGCGCGAGCATCGCCCCGAGCCAGCCCGGCAGGGCGCGGCAGTCGCTGTCCAGGAAGACGAGCGCGCGCCCGCGGGCCTGCTTCGCGCCGTCGTTCCGCGCGACGCCGGGGCCGCCGGGCGCCTCGCGGCGGACCGCGACCACCCCCGGCCGCGCGGCGAGCAGCGCGGGCGTGCCGTCGCGCGACGCGTCGTCGACGACGATCACCTCGAAGGAGCCCTCCTGCGCCGCGAGGGAGTCGAGCGCCGCCTCGAGGTCGTCGCGGCGGTCGCGCGCCACGATGATCACGCTCGCGGCGGGCGGGTCACTCACGCCGGAAGACCTGCCGCACGCCGGCCCGCTCGTCGCGGCCATGGGCGACGACGACCAGCTCGGCGAGGAGACCGAAGAAGACGCACTGGATCCCGAGGAGCACCGCGAGCACGCCGAAGAGGAGCAGGGGTCGCCCGCCGATCCACTGGCCGAAGAGCCAGCCCGCGGCGAGGTAGGCGAGCACCGCCGCGCCGACGGATGCGACGAGGAGGCCGAAGCAGCCGAAGAAGTGGAGCGGGCGCGTGCCGAAGCGCGTGAGGAGGAGCACCGTCGCCGAGTCGAAGAACCCCGCGGCGTAGCGCGACCAGCCGTAGCGCGAGCGGCCGTGGCGCCTGGGCTCGTGCGCGACGTCGACCTCCTCGACGCGGAACCCCTTCGCGCCCGCGAAGACCGGCAGGAACCGGTGCAGCTCGCCGTGGAGCGGCAGCTCGTCCGCGACCTCGCGCCGCATCGCCTTCAGGCCCGAGTTGACGTCGCGCACGCGCATCCCCGCGAGGAGCGACACGATGCCGTTGAACACGCGCGACGCGAGCCGCCGCGTCCACGGATCCCGTCGCGACTGCTTGCGGCCCGTCACGAAGTCGGCGCCCGCGTCGATGCGCGCGAGCAGCTTCGGGATCTCCTCGGGGACGTCCTGGAGGTCGGAGTCGAGGGTGACGAGGATCTCGCCGCGCGCCTCGGCGAAGCCCGCCGCGAGCGCCCGCGTCTTTCCCGCGTGCCGGCGCAGGTCCACGACCACGACGCGGGGGTCGCGGGCGGCGATCCCCTGCATGCGCGCGAGCGACCCGTCCCGGCTCCCGTCGTTCACGAACACGATCTCGTGGCCCCCCGGCGCCGCGGCGAGCACGGCCGAGAGGCGGCGGTGAAGCTCGTCGAGCGTCGGCTCCTCGTCGAGGACGGGCACCACGGCCGAGACGCGCACGCCGGCGGACTATCCGCGCCCCGGCCGTCCCCGTCAAGTCGGCGACCTGCCGTTACGATCGTGCTCGATGCGGCTCCTGGAGGTGCGGGACGACGGCTTCGGCCTCCTCGGGAGGCTCGCGGTCGCTGCCCCGCCGGGTCGCAGCGCCACCGGCGGGGTGCGGGCGGTCGAGCGGCTCGACCGCGTCGACCTCGAGGCGCTCGCGGCCACGATGGCCCGGAAGTACGCGTTCCTCCCCTTCCCGAAGAACGGGGCCGCGAAGGCGGCGATCGTCCTGCCGCCTGCCGCGCCGCGCGACGAGCGCCGCGCGCGCCTGCGCGCGTTCGGGCGCGCGCTCGCGGAGGACGTGCGGTCCGGCCGCTACCGGCCGTGGACCGACATCGGGACGACGGCGGAGGATCTCCGCGAGATCTACGCGGGCGCCGGCGCCCCCGCGCCGGAGTTCGGCGACTCGGGCGTCTTCACGGCGTACTCGGTCGCCGGCGCGGGGCTCGCCGCCTGCGACGCGCTCGGAGTAGCGCCCGCGGGAGCGCGGGCGGCCATCCAGGGGTTCGGCAGCGTCGGGCGCGAGCTCGCCGCGAGCCTCTCGAGGCTCGGGTTCCGCGTGGTGGCGCTCGCGAACCGCGCCGGCTGCGTGGCGGCGCCGTCGGGGATCGACGTCGGCTCCGCCGTCGCGCGCGGCGACCGGTGGATCGAGGAGGGGGGGCTCCGGGGGCCGAGGGAGGAGGTGGTCCGCGTCCCGTGCGACGTGTTCTTCGCGTGCGCCGACGCCCGCGTGCTCGACGCGCCGGCGGCCGAGGCGCTCGCGGCGCGCGTCGTCGTCCCCGGCGCGAACGACCCGTGCGCGCCGGGCGCGCAGGAGATCCTCGCGCGGCGCGGCGTGCTGCTGCTGCCGGACTTCGTCGCGAACGCGGGCGGGATCCTCGGCTCGTTCCTCTCCTCGTTCGGCCTCGATCGCGCGCGCCTCGAGCGGTTCGAGCACGAGGCGTGGCGCGGCGCCTGCCGGCGTCTGATCGTGCGCGCGCGGCGCCGGGGGATTCCGCCGCTCGCGCTCGCGAGGGAGGAAGTGGACGCGGCGCGGGACCCGTCCCGGCTCGGGCGCAAGCTCCACGGGGCCTTCTACCGGCTCGCCCGCGCGCCGGGCACGCTGCGCCGGCTCGCGGGCGAGGTCGCGTTCGCCTGGGCAAGGCGCGCGCTCGGCGACCGCTTCCGGGAGCGCTGATGCACCCCTTCGTCGTCCGGCGCCTCTCCGGCCCCCTCTACGACCGCCTCCGGTTCGGAGGGCGCATCGCGGCCGCGGAGTCCGACCTCCTCGCGACGGACCGCGCCCCGCGCGAGGCGCTCGACGCGCTCACCCGCGGGCGGCTCACGGCGCTCCTCCGCCACGCCGCGGCGCATGTCCCGCACTACCGCGGGATGCGCCCTGAGGCGTTCGAGACGCTTCCCCTGCTGTCGAAGGAGCACCTCGCGGGCGACCTCGTCGCGCGGGACCGCCCGCGGCCCGCGCGCGTGCGACGGACGAGCGGATCGACGGGCGCGCCGCGAAGCGTCCTCGTCGATACGGAGTCGCTCGCGCGCCACCGCGCCGCGCGCCGCGTCGGCTGGCGCCGGCTCGGCGTCGGCCCGGGCGACCGTTGGACGATGGTGTGGGGGCGCGACGAGCCGCGCGGACTTCTCTACCGTGCCGCCGTGGCCCTCGCGGAGAACCGGCAGCTCGTCCGCGTGGAGGATCTCGAGTCCGGGACGGCGGACGCGGAGCGCGCGCGGATCGAGCGCTTCGATCCGAAGCTCATCTACGGATTCGCGTCGGGCCTCACGCTCCTTGCCGCGCGGATGGGGACGAAGCCGCGATCGCTGCGCGCGGTCGTGAGCACCGCCGAGACGCTGCCCGAGGAGGATGCCGCACGGGTTTCGTCCGCGCTCGGCGTGCCCGTGATGCACGAGTACGGGCTGACGGAGGCGCAGGTCGTGGCGACGGCGTGCGAAGCGGGATCGCTCCACGTCGTCGAGGAGAACGTGCTCGTCGAGGTGGTCGCGGGGGGGCGCGCCGCGGCGCCCGGCGAGACGGGAGAGATCGTCGTCACCGACCTCTTCGGGTACGCCGCGCCGCGCCTGCGGTACCGGACGGGCGACGCGGGTGCGTTCGTCGGCGGCGAATGTCCCTGCGGCCGCGCGCAGCGGCGCCTCGACCTGCGTCTCGCCCGCAGCGTGGACCTCTTCGAGGTGGACGGCCGCCGCTACCACCCGGAGGTGTTCACGCCGCCGCACGGCTTCGCGCGGTTCGCGGATCTCCGCCGCTTCCGCGTGCGCCGCACGGGCGAGCGCGCGTTCGACGTCGAGGTCGTGCTCGCGGACGGCGCGCGTCCTGAGCCGGTCCTCGCGGAGTTCGAGGCGGCGATCCGCGCCGCGCTCCCGGTGCGGGGGCTCGTGCTCCGGATGCTCGCCGTCCCGCGCATCGAACGCGGCGCCTCGGGCAAGCTCCGCTACTTCGAGGACGCTCGCCGATGACGCTCCGCTGCTCGGTCGTGATCCCCGTGCGGAACATGGCGCGCTACGTCGCGGAGGCGATCGGGAGCGTGCTCGCCCAGGACGAGCCCGCGCTTGAGGTGCTTGTGGTCGATGACGGCTCCACGGACGAGACACCCGGGATCCTTCGCCGCTACGCGTCGGAGAACGTGCGGGTGATCCGGGAGGAACGCCTCGGGAGCGCGGCCGCGGCGAGGAACCGGGGGCTCCGCGACGTTCGCGGCGACGCGGTCGTGTTCCTCGACGCCGACGACCGGCTGCTCCCGTCCGCGCTGCGGCGGTTCCTCCGGGCGCTCGAGCACGATCCGCGCCTCGCGGTCGCCTACGGCGAGGTCCTCGTGATCGATCCCGAGGGACGGCCGATCGGCACGGGGAAGGCGCCGATCTTCCGGAAGCGCCGGCCCTCGGGCGACGTCCTCGAGAGGCTGCTCGTGGCGACGCCGATCGTCACGCCGGGCGCCGCTTGCATACGAAGGGGAAACCTCTGCACGGCCGGTGGATTTTCGGATCTTCCGATGGGAGAAGACTGGGAACTCTATTGCCGCCTCGCAGCTACCGGAAGCTTTCTTTACCTTCGCGGATCCCCTGTCCTCGAGTACCGGCGGCATGCCGCGAGCATCACGTCGATGCGCGCGGAGTCTTTCGAATCCCTGTCGCCGGCCATCGACGCGATCTTCGGGAACCCCGCTCTGCAGGCCCGTTTCCCGGCATGGCTCCTCGCTTCGCGGCGCCGCCTCGCCGTGGCCGGCGCGTACGGTTTCGCAGGCCGGACCGCGCTCCGGAACGCGCACTGGGATCCTGCGCGGCGCAACCTCCTCGAGTGCCTGAGGCGCGACCCCTTCCGTCCCCGCGAGCTCGTGCTGCTTCTTGCGGCTCTCGTGCAGCGCTTGCCCGGACCGTTGCGCCGGCGCATCAAGTAGCCCGTCCGTGTCGCCTTGTCCTGATCGCGTCCGGATTCCCGCCTCCGAAGGTTTGCCGCACGCCTAGGGAGTTTGGTAGAAAACCACCCGAGCCTACTTGGTCTTTTGCGGTTTGGGAGGTCCACACATGCCGAGGGTTACAAGGTGTTTCTTCTTCTGCGCGGTGCTTCTCGCCGCAGTCGGTTGCGACAGCAACTGGGGCAGCTCGGATCCGGCGCACTACTTCACCCGGTTCGGCGGGCGCATCCTCAACGGGGACACGCAGCTGCCGCTCTCCGGCGTGACGGTGAAGATCTGCAACTTCGAGGCGACGGGATCTACGGACGGCGACGGCCACTGGTTCATCGAGCTGAGCCCCGGCATCGGGCCCGGCACATACGTGACGGTCACGTTCGAGCGTTCCGGCTACGGCTCCTTCGGGCAGGTCGTCGGGGTGTTCCCGGACGACGGCGCGTTCGACGGCGCCATCCAGAACCGCCAGTTCCTCGACCTCGGCACGACCTACATGCGGCAGGGCCGGCCGCTCACGGTCAACGTGACGCGCGACGGCGCGCCGCTCGCGGACGCGACCGTGGTCGCGTACCCTGACCTCGACTTCTTCAACGGGGACAGCACGGCGGAGTGCTCGGACCTCCAGATCGTCGGCACGACGAACGCGTCCGGCATCGCCACGCTCCCGAACCTCGACCCGTCGCGCGACTACAGCGTGTGGGTCCCGTACCAGGATCTCAACGGCGACGGAACGATCGACATCTACTCCAACGGCCTCTGGGCGAACATCAGCGACACGGGCAACGTCGTCGCGATCGACGTCGAGAGCTTTGAAGGCGACGATGGCCCGAGCATCGCCGGCTCGAACCTCCAGCGGTTCTGGGGCTACTTCGACATGCCGACGGGCACCGTGGCCGACGACCAGCCCCGCGGCTTCAACCAGCGCGGCAACGCGGACCTCAATACGCGGTACAGCTATCTCGGCGACGAGTACGTCTACTTCGACCGGGCCGTGGTCACCGCCAACCACTCGGTGCAGCTGGTGTTCCGCTACCCGGTGGACGTGTTCGAGGCGAACTTCCTCTGGAGGAACAACCTCGTCTCGTTCGCCGATCCGGACTGGGACGACGCGCTGAGGATCGACGCGACGGTGACGGCGCTCGCGGGAAGCAACAACACGATCTTCAACTTCACGCCGCTCTCGCTCCTCCCGACGAACGAGGTCGTGCGCCTGAACTTCATCGCCCGCTCGCGGGTCAACCCGGCCCAGTCGGGCAACTTGTCCTACGACTTCTACGTCCCGCTCGGCCTCGCCACGATCCCGGTCGGCGTCGACAACTACAACGGCTCGCTGGACGGCTCCGGCGGGTCGACCCGCACGTTCCTGCGGTTCAACGAGGTCGTCGAGGGCTTCTACAAGGTGCTCGCGTACACGGTCGACGGCTCGACGGTCACGTTCCCGGATCCGTTCACGCACGAGTTCCATTACTACAGCGACGACCAGATCATCAACAACCAGCTGGCGGCGCCGGCGACGGGCAGCAACGTCGGCGAGAGCGGCGCGATCGCGGGGAGGCACTACGCGGTGCGCATCCGCACGCCGTTCGGCTACCTGTTCCTCAACGACAACGCGACGCTGGTGAACACCGTCACGGTCGAGCTCTCCGTGCGGAACATCGACGGGGTGACGCTCGACACGGTCGTGACCCTGCCAGTGGAGTAATGCCTTTTCCCCGGCGCCCCGCCGCTCGCGGGGCGCCGGCTCCGACCGCAGTGACCCGGGCTCTCCTCCGGGGCCGAACCCCGGAGGAGAGCTCGTTCCCTTTCCCCACCGATCCAGAGGATGCAGGTGAACGGCTCAGGAGCGTCAGGGTCCCGGGTGGTCCTCTGGTGCGTCGTCGCGGCGCTGCCGCTCCTCCTCGCCCGCGTGGCGCTGCCGGGGCTCACGGACCCGAGCGAGGCCCGCTACGGCCAGATCTGCCGCGAGATGGCCGAGGGGGGGGACTGGCTCGTCCCCCGGTGGCAGGGGATCCCGCACCTCGAGAAGCCGCCGCTCGCCTACTGGGCGGGCGCGGGGGGCATCCTCCTCCTCGGACGGACCGAGATCGCGCTGCGGCTCGGCGCCCTCCTCGCGCTCGTCGCGAGCGCGCTTCTGGCGGCGGGGATCGCCCGGCGCGTCTCGAGCCCGTCGGCGGCCGCACCCGCGGCGCTCGGGATGCTCCTCTCGCCGCTCACGGTGACCGCGGGGGCGGCGTGCCTCACGGACCCCTACCTGCTCGCCGCGACGACGCTCTTCTTCCACGCGGTCGTCCGGAGGCTCCGGGACGGCGACGATCGGGCCCTCGACGTCGCGGCCTTGGCGCTCGGGCTCGGCTTTCTCGCCAAGGGCCACATGGTGCTCCTCTTCACGGTCGTCCCGCTCGCGCTCGCGCGGACGGGCGTCTTCCGGGAGCTCTGGCGTCCCCGCAGGCTCGCGATCCTTCTCGCCCTCGCTGTCCCGTGGCTCGCCTACGCCGAGATCCGGTTCCCGGGGTTTCTCGCCTACCAGCTGGGCGCGATCGGGGGCCGGGCCGGCGGCAGCGGCCACCGCGCCCCCGTCTTCGTCTACGCGCTCGCGCTCGCCGCGGGGCTCTTCCCCTTCGTGCTCCACGCCCCCCGGGGCCTCAACGCCGTGGACGCCCCATACCGCCGCCTCCTGCTCCTCTGGCTCCTCGTGCCGTTCGTGGTCTTGACGGCGGCAAAGAGCCGGCTCTGGACCTACATCCTCCCCGTGACGCCGCCGCTCCTCCTCTTCGCGGCCGCGCGGCTCGGGTCCTCCCCCGGAGCCCCCTCCCCTCTGCCCAAGTGGATCCTCGCGGCGGCCGGCGCGGCGCTTCTCGCCGCCTCCCTCGCCGGCAGGCCCGCCTCCGCGGAGGCCTTCCTGCCCTTCCTCGGGCACGTCGGCGTCGCGATGGTCGTCGGGGCCGCCTGGCTCGCGGCGGCACGCCGGCTCGCTCGGACCGTCGCGGTCGCGGGCCTCGCCGCGATCGGCGTCGCCGTGATCGTCGAAGGGGCGGTCGTCCATGAGGGCCTCTTCCGGGTACGCCGCGACTTCGCCCGGCGGGTGAACGACCTCGCCGCGAGGGAGGGGGCGCCGATCGTCGTCGTGGACATGTCGTTCCCGTCGATCGGGTTCTACGCCGACCGGCCCGTGACCATCGCCGCGGAGGAAGGCCGCCTCGCGCTCGAGGAGAAAGCGTGGGGGGAGAGCCCCCTCTTCCAGGCCGAGGCCGACGTCGCCGCGATCCTCCGGACGGACCGGGAGAGCGTGCTCGTGGTGAAGGAGAAGGTGCTCGAGGCGCACGCGCCGGACCGCGAGCCCCTTCTCCGGGAGGACGGCCTCGCGGTCGTCGGCCCCGTCCGCTAGTTTCTTGGCCCAAGCGCGTGGGAACCCTCGGCACGACACCTCGGGCAAGGCGGCGGCGAGGCCTCCTCGTCGCGCTCTGCCTGCTCGTCGGCTGCGCCTCCTCCTCGCGCTTCGAGCGCCTGCCGGAACCCTCGCCCGACCCGCAGCCCGTGGCCGAGGACGGCGGCTGGACGAAGGAGCAGAAGTTCCTCGCGGTGAACGGCGCGATGGCGCTCGCGATCGCGGCGTACGGCTTCCAGTTCTGGGACTACGGCCAGACGAGCTTCCAGGTCGTCGACGAGGGCTGGTTCGGCCAGAACACCTCCTACGGCGGCGCGGACAAGCTCGGCCACGCCTACGCCGCCTACCTGACGGGGCTCGGCCTCGCGAGCCTCTACGAGAGCTGGGGATACAGCCGGGACGACGCGGACCTCTACGGCGCGATCTCCTCGATGAGCGCGTTCACGCTCATCGAGGTGGGGGACGCGTTCAGCAAGAACGGCTGGTCGACGGAGGACGTGATCGTCGACGCGGCAGGCGTGCTCTTCGCCTACTGGCGCCGCCGCGCGCCGCAGGTCGGCCGCCTCGTCGACTTCCGCGTCGAGTACATCCCGACGGAGACGCTCATCAACGGCGACCACAGCGACATCGTGACCGACTACTCGGGCTTCAAGTACCTGCTCGCGTTCAAGCTCGACGGGATCGAGAAGCTCCGGCACACGCCGCTCTCCTGGCTCGAGATCCACCTCGGCTACTACACGCGCGGTTTCGCGACCGGCGACCAGGACTACTACGACGAGAAGACGCGCCACCTCTACGCGGCGGTCGGCATCAACGTGTCGAAGCTCCTCTCGAAGGCGGGCTACCGGAGCCTCGGCAAGGTCTTCGAGTTCTACCAGGCGCCCTACACGTACGTGCCGTTCGACTGGGGGCTGCCGCAGTAGCCGCGCGAATCGCGACCCGAGGGGCCCCGCGCCCCCGGACCCCCCATGCATCCCGGCGCGGAAACGCCGATAGGAACCCGTGCGGCGCGCGCTGCTTCTCTCGCCGCTCGTGGCGGCGGTCGCGGTCTTCCTGCTCCTCTCCGAGAGCGGAAGGGGGAGGGCCCGGGAACCCGTGCCCCGGGCGCGCGACGCGCGCGCCGGGCCCGCGATCGAGTGCGCCGTCGCCGGTGAGGACGCGCCCGAGCCGGCGCCCGCGGCCATCTCCGGCACCGTGCGCGACGGGCTCGGGCAGCCTTTCGCCGGCGCGCGGGTCCGGATCTTCCCCGGTTCCGACCCGGACGCGTGGACGGACGCGCCGCCGCCGCTCGAGGAGCCGCTGTCGTCGCTCGAGACCCTCGCGGACGGCCGCTTCGCGGCGACGGCGCGGGCCGGCAGGCCCCTGCTCGTCGTGGCGGACGCGCCGGAGTGCGTGCCGGCGCTCGCGACGGTGCGCGCGGGTCTCGCCGCCGCGGACCTCGAGCTGACGCTCCTGCCGGGCGCGCGGCAGCGGATCCGCGTCGTGGACGGCGACGGGCGGGGGGTCCCGGGCGCGGAGGCGCTCGTCTTCCAGCGCGGCGAGACGCTCCGCGCGAGCGCGCGCGCCGACCGGCGGGGCTGGATCGACCTCGACCTCGCGCCGCGGGAGTTGCTCGTGGTGCGCGCGCCGGGGTTCGCCTGGGAGCTCCTCGAGCCGCCCGTGGATCTGCCGGAGGTCGCGCTCGAGCGGGAGTACCGCCTCGGCGGGATCGTCGTGTTCGCGGACGGGACGCCGGCGAAGGGCGCCCGCATCTCGTTCGACCGCTACCTTTGGCGCGAGGAGATCGTGACGGGGCACGACGGCCGGTTCCTCGCGGGCGGGCTCGGGGAGTCCGAGCTCGACATCACCGTCCGGCCGACGGCAGGGGACTACGAGGTGCTCAGAGTCCAGCCGGGCGACGAGGCGCTGAGGATCGTCCTCCCGACCGCGAGCGTCGAGGGAGTCGTGCTGATGCCCGACAAGCGCCCCGCGAAGGGCGCTTCCGTGTCGATCGCCGGATCCGGCACGACCTGCGACGACGACGGCCGTTTCCTCCTCCGCGAGGTCGATCCCGGCACGCACGACCTTCGCGCGTCGCTTGAGGGCCTCGTCGGCAGCGCGGAGGTGCGCGTCGGCGCGAGGGACGTGACCGGCGTGCGGGTCGTGCTCGGCGGGCGTCCGCGGCCCCCGCGGTCGCTCGTGCGGATCTCCGCGGTGGACGTGCTCGGCGCGCCGGTCGCCGCGCAGGGGCAGGTGTACATCGCGGGTCAGCGCGAGACCTGGTGGAAGGTGGGGTCCGCTGGCGGCGCCGCGGAGCTCGCACAACCGCCGGGCACGGACGTCGTGGTCTTCGGGGGCGAGAGCGATCCGCCGCGAGGGACGCTCCGGGCCTCCGGCGCGGTCGCGGCGGTCACCGACGGGCCACCGGTGACCCTGCGCCTTCAGCCGCCCGTTGCCGTCACGGTCGTGCTCCACGGGCCGGACGGCGCGCCGATCGGGGGCGAGAGCCGCCTCAGCCTGTCGGGCATTGAGCACCGCGCGCTCGACGGCGGCGGGCCGGGCTGTCACCGCCTGCTGCTCCGCGCGGGCGATCCGGGGCCCGCCGATCTGACGATCCGCGCGCCCGGCTACGCGCCGCGACGGATCGCGGGATGGAAGCCCCCCCCGGCTGGCGGCGACGTGCCGATCCGGCTCGAGCCCGCGGTCCGGATCACGGGGCATGTGTCCCTATCCGGGGCGGCGCAGGCCGAGCCCTTGCGCATCCTGCTCGAGGGCGAGTCGTCGTTCGAGGAGCACGAATCGGGGCGGTTCCGGTACGACGTGGCCCCGGGAGCCAAGGTGTCGGTCGTCGCGGCGCGGGGCGCCGTCCCGGGCTTCGCGACGACGATCGAGGTCCCCGTGAGGGGCGTCGTGGACCTCGGCTCGATCCGAATCGACGAGCCCTGGACCCTCCGCGGGACCGTGGTGGACGAATCCGGCGCGCCCGTCGGCGGCGCGATCGTCACGGTGTCGGGTCCCTGCCACTCGGCGAGGACCGCGACCCGCGGCGACGGATCGTTCCGTCTCCTCTCGCCGCCGTCGGATCTCTACGCCGTGGCGGCCGAGAAGGGCCCCTTCTCCTCGGATCCGCGGCCCGCGTCCGCGCTCCTCCGCCGCGCGGAGCCGCTCCGCCTCGCCGCGCGCCGCTGAACCGGATCCGCCGCCGGCGCCGTCCCTGTGTCAGGATGGAACCGGTGCGCATCGAGGAGTTGCTCGAGGACCAGGCGTGGCTCCGACGCCTCGCCCGCAGCCTCGTGCGCGACCCGTCGCTCGCGGACGACCTCGTGCAGGAGGGCTGGCTCCGGGCGCTCACGAACCCGCCGGGCCGGCACGTGCGCTCGTGGTGGCGGGCGGTGCTCGTGCGGCGCGCGATCGACCTCCGGCGCGAGGCGGAGCGGCGGAGGGCGCGCGAGGGCCGCGTCCCGGCCCCCGAAGCCCCCTCGGATGACCTGCTCGAGCGTGTCGAGATGCAGGAGGCGGTCGCCCACGCGGTGCGAGGGCTCCCGGAGCCCTACCGCGGCGCGATCCTGCTGCGCTACTTCGAGGGGCTGCCGCCACGGGCGATCGCGAGGCGTCTCGGGATCCCGGTCGAGACCGTGCGCACGCACCTGAAGCGCGCGCACGCGATGCTCCGCGAAGGGCTCGACCGCGAGCGGCGCGACTGGAAGGGCGCGATGCTCCTCCTCGCGTGGCCCGGCTCCATCCCCAAACTGATGGGAGGGATCGCCGCCGTGGCACACACGAAGAAGCTCTCGCTCGTGGCACTCGTCCTGCTCGTGCTCTCTTTCTCGCTCGTCCTCACAGGGGGGGGGCTCCGGGGGACCGAGCCGCCGCCGCGCGCGGCGGAGGTCGCGCGGACGGTCGTCGTGCCGGAGACCGAGGCCCCGGCCGCCGCGCCGCCCGCGCACGCCGGCTGGTCGATCGCCGTCCGCACGCTGCGGAAGGACGCGGGCGCATTCCCCGGCGCCTCCGTGGAGGCGAGGGTGATCCTCGACGGCGCCGTGGCGGACGAGCAGCGGCTCACGACCGACTCGCTCGGCAACGCCCTGTGGCTCCTGCCGAAGTACGCGGAGACGCTGCGCCTCGAGGTCACCGCGACGTCGCCCGGTGTGGCGGAGGCGCGGAAGGAGGCGCTCGTCGCCGCAGGGAGCGACCCTCCGGGGACCATCGAGCTGAAGCTCGGCCTTCTCGACGCCCTGATCACGGGGCGCGTCCTCGACCCGCGCGGCGAGCCGATCGAGGGCGCGAGCGTGCGGTCGGCGTACAGCCGCGCCGCGACCGGGGCGGACGGCAGGTACTCGCTCAAGGTCCCTGCCGATACGACGTTCGTGTGGGGCGTCGCGCCGGGCCACGCGTTCGAGCGGGCCGCCGTGAAGCTCCGCGAGGGCCGCGGGACGGCGGACCTGAGGCTGCGCGAGGAGTTCCGGATCCGCGGCGTGGTGAAGGACGAGGAGGGTCGTCCCGTCCGCGGCGCGGTCCTGCGCACGTTCTTCACCGGCTTCGAGCAGCACGCGGTCTCGGACCGCGAGGGGCGTTATCTGCTCGCCCATCTCGACCCGGGTCGCGACGCGCAGATGCTCTCGGCAGGGCACCCGGCGTTCGCGCCGTTCTCGGAGCAGGTTCCCACTTCGGGGCGCGAGGCGGAGGTCGACGTGGTGCTGCGGCCCGGCCTCCCGCTCGCGGGCAGGGTCGAGGGTCCCGACGGGAAGCCCGTGGCGGGCGCGACGATCCGGTTCCCATGGGCGCACGACACGGTCTCGTTCGGCTCGATGGAGGTCAAGTCAGGAGCGGACGGAGGATTCGCCTTCGGGACGCGCCTTCCTGCAGGCGAGCAGCTCTTGACCGTCGATCACCGCTCGCTCGCCCCGGCCACCGTGAGGATCGTGCTGCCCACGGACGGGCCGGTCGTGATCCGGCTCGAGGCGCCGCGGGAGGTCGCGGGCACGGCCGTGGACGACCTCGGCGAGCCCATCGAGATCCACATCGCCGCACGGGCCCGCACGGGTGACGGCCTGACGGACGACCTCGGCCGTTACGTGGGCAGCAGGGGCAAGTCCGACGCGAGCGGACGGTGGCGGATCGATGGCCTTCCTGCGGGAACCCTAGCGCTCGAGTTCTTCGGGGAGGGCTACCAGCGGACCACCGTCGAGGGCGTCGAAGCAGGGCGGCAGGACGTGAAGGCCGTGATTCAGAGGGCGGCGACGTTCGCGGGCCGGGTCGTCGACGACGCGACCGGCGCCGCCGTCCGCTCGTTCACGCTCCGCGTGGTGAGCGCGACCGGACGCGGGCTCGATGTCACCTGGGTCCGCGAGGGATACCGGTTCGACGACCCGGAAGGCCGCTGGACGATCGACGAGGAGTTCCCGCCGGGCGCCGCGGCGGAAGTCGAGGTGCGCGCGGACGGCTACGCCCGAGCCCACGCATCCGCGGTCGCGGCGATCGAGCCGGACCCGGAGGGCTGCATCGTGCGGCTCAACAAGGGCATCACGGTCGAAGGCGTCGTCGTGGACGGCGACTCGGGCGACCCGATCGAGGGTGCGGTCGTACGCATCGAGCCGCCCGGGATGGACATCTACGGCGACGAGACGCACCGGCGCCTCGTCCAGCACACCGCCGCGGACGGCCGCTTCCGCTTCCCGTCGATGCTGCCCGGCTTTGCCCTCCGCGTCGAGCACACGAGATTCGCGCCGTTCGTGCAGCGCGAGGTGGGCACCGAGCCGTTGACGATCCGCCTCCACGGCGGCTGCGTGATCGAGGGGACCGCGGCGCCGGGCGACGAGGTCGTCCTCATCGGCGGCGACAGGCCCTGGGAGACGCTCGCGGACGACCGGGGCCGGTTCCGGTTCGAGCGGCTTCCGGAGGGCGAGTACAACGTCGCGAAGCGGGAGCGCCTCGCGCTGCCCCGGATGACGAAGTACGCCCATCCCGTCGTGCGTCCCGTGAAGGTCTCGCGCGGCACGCCCGCCGACGTGGAGCTGAAACCCCTCGGGACGGCGACGATCCGCGGAAGCGTCGCGGGAACCCAGGATGTCGAGGGGGCGATCGCCTACCTGTACGGGGGCGAGCAGGTCGGGCTGTCGGTGTTCGTCCGCGGGCGGAGGTTCGAGCTGGGCGGTGTCGCGGCCGGGCGGTACCACCTGATAGCCGACGGCTGCGAACCGCTCCCGCTCGACATCGCCGACGGCGAGATCCGGGAGGTCACGGTCCGTCCCAAGGACTGATAAGCTCCCCGCATGCTGCGGGAGTACGGACCGGGGCTTTCGAAGCGGAAACTCGACCTTCTCCGCGCGCTCGGGCGGAAACGCCTCGGGAGCTCCCGCGCGGTCGAGCGGCTCCACGAGGATCTCTGCTTCCTCAGCGCGTACCCGGACGACGCCCTTGTCCTCGAGGAGGTCGAGCGGATGCTCGCCGCCTTCGAGCGACGGCCCGACCTCCGCCGCATCGCGGGAAAGCTCAAGGACACGGGCATCGCGGGCACCGAGACGCGCTACCGCTTCTACGCCGAGACCGCGTTCTGGCTCGCGCGGCGTTACCCCTCGCTCCTGCGAGTCGACTGGGAGGACGTCTCGGAGAAGCAGGAGGACCTCCTCCTCGAACGGCTCTCCGTCCTCGCCCACTACGCGGAGACGCCCGGCCTCGACGAGGCGCCGCTCTCGCTCCGGCAGTGGATCCGACGGATGAAGGGCCCCGACGAGGGCGACGGCGCGTTCCTCGCGCGGCGGTTCGAGGCGCTCGACGCCGACGCGCGCCTCAAGGAGGCGTACTGGGACGAGGTCGACCTGCCCCTTCGCCTCCTCTGGGCCCCCGGAGCCCCCTCACGCACCCATGCGAAGGTCGAGGCGAAGGTCCACTGGCAGCGGGGCCCGCTCCAGCGCGAGAGGCCGGATCTCCGCGTCGCCCTGAAGCGCGCGCCGCGGGTAAGGGTGGTGGGGGAGCGCGAGGGGGAGGATCTCATCCGGCTCGCGCGCGAGGCGATGGTCACGCGGCAGCGCGACCTCGACGTCTTCGCCTATGGCGACCCGCGCGACGTGCGGCTGCTCGACTGCGGCGACGGCCTCGTGTTCGCCGCGATCGGCTTCAAGCCTGAGCGGCGGCTGCTGCTCGAGGCGGTCTACGGGTTCCTCACCCTGAAGAACGGCGTGCCGATCGGCTACGTGCTGAACAGCGCGCTCTTCGGCTCCGCGGAGATGGCCTACAACGTGTTCGAGACGTACCGCGGCGCCGAGGCCGCGCATGTCTACGGGTGGCTGCTCGCGTGCGTGCGGCACCTGTTCCACGTGGACGCGTTCACGATCTACCCCTACCAGCTCGGGCAGGACAACGACGAGGCGCTCGACTCGGGCGCGTGGTGGTTCTATCAGAAGCTCGGCTTCCGCCCGCGCGAGAAGGGCGCGCTCGCGCTCATGGCGAGGGAGCTCGCGGCGATGAAGCGGCGGCCGAAGCACCGGTCGTCACGGGCGACGCTCGCGAGGCTCGCCGACCACAACATGTACTACTTCACGGGGAAGCCGCGGCGCGACGTGATCGGGGAGGTGTCGCTCCAGACGATCGGGCTCGCCGCGACCGACTACCTCGCGAAGCACGGGCGAGGCGACCACTCGGGCGAGGCCGCGCGCCGCTTCGGGGCGAGGCTCGACGGCTGGAGCCGCGACGAGCGGCTCGCGTGGTCGCGCTGGGCGCCGCTGCTGCTCGCGCTCGACGGCGTCGAGCGCTGGACGCCCGCGGAGCGCCACGGGGCGGCCGCGGCGGTCCGCGCGAAGGGCGGAAGGCGCGAATCGGACTTCGTCCGCGTCTTCGACGGCCACAGAAGGCTCCGGGCCGCGATCCTGCGAATCGCTGAGGGCCGAGGCGGGTAGAGACTTCTCTACGCGCGCGGGTCGGAGACGCGGCCGAGGAAGAGGACCGCGCCGGACTTCTTGTCGCGGATGAGGAAGACGAACGGCCGGTCGGCGCGGAAGACCTTCGGCGCCCCCGGCTCCCCCTTGAGCTCGAGGACGACGGCGGTCGCGGCCGCCGCCTCCGTTCCCGCCTCGTCGACCGCGACGAACGCCTTGTGCGCCACGACCGCGATGAAGAGGTTCCGCGTCCCGTCGATCCCGGAGAAGTCCGCGTCCCCCGCGAAGGCGGCGTTCATTCCCATGGCGATGAGCGTGTCTTTCAGGTCGTACGCGCTCTCGATCTTGAACCGCGGCAGGAAGACCGACACGTTCGCCGTCTTGATCGCCTCGAGGAGCCCCTCGGGGACGGCGGCCGGCTTGCCTTCGGCGGGCAGGATCACGACCATCGAGAAGCGCCCGCCCTCGTACGGCAGCTCGACGGCAACCGCGCCGTCCTTCTCGGCGTAGCCGACGTGCTCCGTCTGCGCCATGAACGGCACGTCCACCTTCTCGCCCGACGCGAGCGTGAACGGGCGCGCCTTCGTGATCTTCGCCTCGAACGCGTTCCGCCACGCGGCCTTGAAGTGGAGCGCGTTCGCGAGCACGAGCGTCGTGTTCGCGTTGAACATGTCGGGCGAGACGATCTCCCTGATCCGCTCGCGCGTGCGCTCCGTGACCCAGGCGTTGATGCGGCGCGCGGCCGCATCGGCCTTCGCGAAGTCGAGCGCCTCGGGCGGCGCGCCGTAGCGCTTCGCGACGAGGTCGACGTAGGCGGGAAGGATCGCGGCCCCCTCCTGCACCCAAAGGGCGTCGGCAAGCGCGGGCATCCCCTTCGTCCCGTCGTACTCCTCCGCGAGCGCGGCCATCGCCGCGTGGATGCCCTCGTCGGCGCGGAGCACCCGGGCCATCTCCTCCGCCGTGGTCCCCCGCGCCCCCCCGTACGCCATCGCGAGCGCGACCCGCACGCTCAGCGGCGAGCAGACGAAGTTCCCCTCCTTCGCGGCGAGCCGCGCGAAGAGGTCATGGGCGAACGCGTTTTCGTCCGCGAACGAGGAGGAGACGAGGAGGAGGATGGGGAGGAGGCTTCGCATGGGTCCGTTGGACGGGAACGGCGCCGGGAAGTTCCACGGATTCGGGAGGGGCTCCGGGGGCCGCCCCCCGGGCCCCCCTCTATCATGTCAAAGGTGGAGATCCGCCGGCTCGCCCAAGGCGACTCGTTCGAGGAGCTGACCGCGCTCCTCCACAGGGCCTATTCCGTCCTCGGCGCGATGGGGTTCAACTACACGGCCGTCGACCAGCCGGTCGAGACGACCCGCAGCCGCGCGCTCGACGGCGAGTGCTACGTGGCCGTGGCGGACGGCCGGATCGTCGGCACCGCCACCGTCGCGGCAGGGGCGATGCGGGACCCGCCCGGGTACGCGCGGCCGGGGATGGCCGTCGTCTCGCAGTTCGCCGTGGAGCCCGGGCTCCAGCGGGCCGGGATCGGCTCGCGCCTCCTCCGGCACGTCGAGGATCGCGCTGCGGAGCTCGGCGCGTCCGAGGTCGCGCTCGACACCGCGGAGGGCGCGCTCCACCTGATCCGCTACTACGAAAGACGCGGGTACGCGGTCGTCGGCCGGATCGTCTTCGAGGGCAAGACGTACGCGAGCGTGGTCCTCGCTAAGCCCCTCCGAAGAACAGGAGCGTGACGATCCCGAACACCGGCAGCAGGATCAGGCCCGAGTACAGCATGTAGCCGAAGAAGCCGGGCATCTCGACGCCGTTCTCCTCCGCGATCGCCTTCACCATGAAGTTCGGGCCGTTCCCGATGTAGGTGTTCGCGCCCATGAACACGGCGCCGCACGAGATCGCCTCGAGCAGCCGCGGGCCGAGCACGTGCCCGTGCTCGACGTCGAGCAGGACGGCGAGGTAGCGGCCTTCGACCGGGATGTGCTCGATCCCGCACGCCGTGCTCGCGAACGTGAGATAGGTGGGCGCGTTGTCGAGGAAGCTCGAGAGGATGCCCGTGCCCCAGAAGAACGCGGCCGGGCTCCGCATCCCGAACGCCATGCCGAGGACCTCGCGCTGCCCCTGCCCCCACGCGTTGAGGACGAGGAGCGCCGGCGCCATCGTGACGAAGATCCCCGCGAAGAGGATCGCGACCTCGAGGATCGGGCCGAACGTGAACCGGTTCCGTTCGCGGTTCCCGCGCGGCGTCGTGAACCAAGCGGCCGCGGCGATCCCGCCCATGAGGAGCTCCTGGACGCCGAAGGGCCACGGCTCCCCCGCGTTGAAGAGGCCCGCGCCGGCGGCGTAGATCGTGCCGACGATGCCCAGGAGGTAGAGGAAGTTCCTCCCTCCGTCGATTCCCAGGGGCTCCGGGGACGGCGGCGGCTCGGGCATCGCGCCCACGTCCTCGCGTCCCGCGAGATAGCGGTCCCACACGTAGAAGACGAGGAGCACGAGCACGTTGACCGCCGCCCACTCGCGCCAGAGCCGCATCGTCCACTCGAACGGCACCCCCTTGAGGTAGCCGAGGAAAAGCGGCGGATCGCCGAGCGGGGTCAGGAGGCCGCCGCAGTTCGCGACCGTGAAGATGAAGAAGATGATCACGTGCGCGCGGCGCGGCCGATGCGCGTTGGCGCGGAGGAGCGGGCGGATGAGGAGCACCGACGCGCCGGTCGTGCCGATCGCGTTCGCGAGGACCGCGCCGATCGCCATGATCCCGGTGTTGAGTCGCGGCGTCGCCTTGAGCGAGCCCCGGATGTAGATGCCGCCGGTGATCACGAAGAGCGACGCGAGAAGCGTCACGAAGGAGACGTACTCGTGCACCTTGTGCATGAGCTCCTGGCCCCCGGCGTGGCCGTGGATGGCGAGCTTGTAGACGACGACCGGGAGCGCGAAGCCGAAGGAGACGATCGCCCGGTTGCGGTTCTTCTCCCACCAGTGGCCGGCGAAGAGCGGCAGGAGCGCGATCGAGAGGAGGAGTCCCAGGAACGGCAGGATCGTCCAGAGCGGCAGCTCGACGCCCAGCGAGGCGCCGGAGCCTTCGGAGGCCTCGGCCGCGGACGCGAGGAGGAGGGCGACGAGGCCGAGCTTCAGGATCCTGGGCATGAGGGGGCGGGTTTATCCGACGCGGAGGAGGCCGTCAAGCGGCGCCCCCGGCGATTCACACCGCGAGGTCGCCGTCGCTCGCCTTCGGCCTCCCCGGGGTGCGGCTGAAGAGCGCCGTGCCGAGCGTCAGCGGGCCGACGCGGCCGCAGAGCATCAGCGCGATCACGATGACCTTCCCGAGCCCGGTGAGCGCCGGAGTGATCCCCATGCTCAGCCCGACGGTGCCGAGCGCCGAGGCCGCCTCGAAGAAATTGCTCTCGAACGGCGTCGGCTGCGTGAGCTCGAGAAGGTAGATGCCGACGACGAGGGTGATCAGGTAGAAGCCGAGCGTCGCGACCGCCATCCAGACCCGATCGAGCGGGATCGAGCGGCCCCAGAACCGCGCGTCGCGCTCGCCCCGCGCCGCTCGACGCATCACACCGAGAACCGCCGTCAGCGTCGTGCACTTGAGCCCGCCGCCGGTCCCCGACGGCGACGAGCCGACGACCATCAGCACGATGATCACGAGCAGCGACGCCTTCGAGAGGGCGCCGATCGGGATCGTGTTGAACCCGACCGTGGTCATCGAGGTCATGCACTGGAAGAAGGCCGCGAGGAGCCTGTCCTCGGGCGCCATGCTCCGGATCGACGGCTCCCCGAGGAAGAGGAGCCCGGTCCCCGCGACCGTCATCCAGAGCGTGGCCCAGAGGATGATCTTCGTGGTCAGCGTGACCTGCTCGACCTTCCCCGTGAGCATCCGCGCGAAGTCGACACAGACGATGAAGCCCACCGCGCCGAGATAGCTGAGCGCCGCGAGCACCCCGTTCATCCAGGGGTCGCCGGCGAAGCTCTCGAAGCTCGTGTTCGAGAGGCCGAAGCCCGCGGTGCAGAACGCGGAGACGGAATGGAAGACCGCGTTCCACACGGGGGCCTCGACGCCCGCGCGGCGGAACAGCGCGTAGAGCGCCGCGGCGCCGGCGATCTCGATGACCGCGGTGAACCAGATCACGCTGCGGATGAACCTGTCGAGGCGGAACGAGTCGGGCAGGCTGAAGACGGCCCGGCCGATGCCGAGGCGCACGGGGGAGAGCCCGTTCCGGCGCGAGAGCGTGAAGAAGGTGCCGAGCGTCATGTAGCCGATGCCGCCGAGCTGGATCAGCACGAGGATGACGAGCTGCCCGACGAACGAGTAGCGGTCGGCGATGCTCACGGTGGCAAGCCCCGTCGTCGAGACGGCGGAGGCCGAGATGAAGAAGCAGTCGAGCGGGCCGGCGCCATCGCCCTTCTGGGAGAAGGGCAGGCAGAGGAGGAGCCAGCCGCCTGTGACGTACGAGAGGTAGCCGAGGAGAACGAACGCCGTCGGGTGCAGGCGCCCGAGGAATGCGCGGAAGCCGGTCCGGGCCGGTTGGGCGCTGACGGACGGATCCATCGCGAACCTCCCGAGGGCCTCCCGCGGGAGGTCCTCTTCCACGCCTGCGAGGTTAGCTGACGGGCTCGGGCGGAAGAGATTGCCCTACGCCTTTCGGCGATGCGCCCCGGGAATCGGGTCCCCCGCTCCCGCCCCACGGCGGGATTCGGCGATCCGTGAAGGCTACGCCCGCGGACGGACAAGTCAACCGCGCGGGGCCGGATGGGGTGGGGCCCGGGGAGGGGAGGCGCGGCGACCGGCCGCTGCGAAGGCTCCGCGGCTCGAATGGATACGAACATACGGTACATCGTCGCGCGGCGCCCGCGCCGGCTCGCGCCGTGCGAGAGCGGATGCAGCCGGGGGCTTGCCCCGGCCGCCGATGGGGGGACGATGGGCCCATGCTGCGCGCGTTGATCCTCCGGAAGCTCTCCTCCGAGGAGAGGAAGCTCGGCGCGTCCCTCGACTACGTGCGGCACATGGTGGGGAACGCGCGCCTCGGCGCGTTCTTCCGCTTCGTGCGCTTCCTGCCGCTCGCGGACTACCGCCGCGCGCTGCCGGCGCCCGCGTGCCACGTCGCCCGGCTCGCGGCGGTCCGTCACGCCGACTGCGGCACGTGCCTCCAGATCGAGGTCCGCGCGGCGCGGAAGGACGGCGTCCCCGTGGAGGTCGTCACCGCCGCGGCGCGCGGCGACCCGGTGGCGCTGCCGAACGACCTCGCGGACGTCCACCGTTTCGCGACCGCCGTCGTCACCGCCTCCGGCGGCGAGGACGCGCTCCGGGAGACGCTCCGGAAGCGCTACGGCGAGGAGGCGCTCGTGGAGCTCGCGCTCGCGATCGCCTCGTGCCGCGTCTTCCCCGAGGTGAAGCGCGCGCTCGGGTACGCGAAGAGCTGCGCCGTCGTGCCCCTGGAGATCCCGTAACGGAAGGCGGCCCCGCGGGGAGGTAGTTCCCGGATGGAGCGGCCCCCGGCCCCCCCCGACCTCCTCGCGCACGCGGGCTTCCTCAAGGCGCTGGCGCGCGGACTCCTCGGCGACGAGCATCGCGCGGAGGACGTCGTGCAGGATTCCTTCGCGGCGGCCCTCGCGGTGGGCGAGCGGCGGGAGTGGCGCGCCTGGCTCGGCGCCGTGGCGCGAAACCTCGCGTCGAAGGTCCGCCGGGGCGAGGCGCGGCGGGAGGCCCGCGAGCGCCGCGCGGCGAGGCCCGAGGCGCTCCCGTCGGCGGCGGACCTCGCCGCGCAGCTCGAGCTGTACCGGCGCCTCGTCGCCGCGGTGTCGGCGCTCGACGAGCCGTACCGCTCCGCGATCCTCCTCCGCTACTTCCACGGCCTCGACACCGCCGAGATCGCGAAGCGCGAGGGCGTGCCGCAGGCGACGGTCCGCGCGCGCGTCTCCCGCGCGCTCGCGATCCTCCGCGCGCGGCTCGACCGGGAGCGCGCGGGCTGGGCCGTCGTGCTGCTGCCGTTCCTCGACCGGAAATCCCTGGGGGTTGCCGCCATGACCGCGAGCAAGAAGACCGCCGTCCTCGTCGCGCTCGTCGTCGCGCTCGGGAGCGCGGCGCTCCTCTGGCGAACGACCGCCGCGCACGGCAGCCCGCCGCGGGCGGACGCGCCGCTCGCGCGGGCAGGGGAGGGGCCCGGGGAACCGGGGGCGCCGGAGCTCGCGGCGGGGTCGAGTTCGCCGGTCGACGACGGCCTCCCGCGCCTCCGCGGCGTCGTGTTCGGACCGGACGGACGACCCGTGGCCGGGGCGCGCGTGCTCGCGTATCCGGAGGACTCGACGAGGATCGTCCCGCTCGACGGCAAGGACCCGGGCGTGCCGCAGGGCTCGACCGGCGCGGCCGGCCGCTTCGAGGTCGCGCTCGCGGGCGGAGCGCGCGCATGGACCGTGTGCGTGGCGGCGGACGCCCATGCGCCGGCGATCCTCGAGCCTGTGATGGCGGATGAGGACGTGACCGTCCGCCTCGACGCCCTCGCGTCCCTCGACGGGCGCGTGCTCGACATGGAAGGAGCCCCGGTGGGCGGCGCGCTGGTGCGCTGGCTCGGCGTCTTCGGCGGCGTGTCGATCGTGCGCGAGACGCGCTCGCGCGAGGACGGCGCCTACGCGCTCGCGGTCCCGCCCCCGCGGGGCGCGTTCTCGACGTCGCCGGGGATGGGCGGCGCGTACCTCGAGGTGCGTGCGACCGGCTACGCGCCGCTCCTCGTCGACGCGGACCCCTGGCAGCAGGTGATTCCCGGCCGGCTCGAGATGGATCTCGTGCTCGTGCGCGGCGCGAGGGTGGGCGGCCGCGTGCTCGACCGCGAGACACGGGAGCCGCTTCCCGGCGCGCGTGTCGTCCTCTGGTCGGTCGAGGGCCGCTCGACGCTCGGGCGCTACCGCGGCACGGTGCAGAGTCCGTTCGTGCCGCGCGCGCTCGACGAGACCGTCGCGGATGCGAACGGGGCGTTCGTCTTCGACCACGTCCCCGCCGAGGGATTCCATCCGCTGCTCGTAGCGTTCAGCGGCGGCAAGTCGGCCTGCGTGGGCGCGAGCGCCGACGGCTACGTGCGCTCCGCGGTGGAGATCGCGGCGCCCGCCGACGGCGCGGGGATCGAGACCGGGATCCTGCTCTCCAGGGCGGCGTACGTGCGCGGCCGCGTGGTCGATGGGGACCGTGCGCCGGTCCGCGGAGCCGACGTGTGGGCATCGGGGACCTGGGCGACGACCCATTGGCCGCCGCTCTACGGCGAGCCGCTCCACGTCGCCTTCTCGGATGCGGAGGGGCGCTATCCGACCCGCGTGGTCGGGGCGCCGACGCGGGGGACGGGCACCGCCCGCCTCATGACACCCGGCGCCCACGTAGACGTGTCTGTCCGCGCGGGGGAGACCGTCGATGCGCCGGACCTCGTCCTCGAGGCGCGCGTGCCCGAGGAGGGACTCGACGTCCTCGTCGTGGACGGATCCGGGACGCCGGTCCCCGGCGCCTATGTGTGGATGGAGACCAAGAGCGCGCGCACCGACGCGCAGGGGCGTGCGCTCGTGCCGCTCCGCGGCGGATCGGCCGCGACCGTCGGTGCGCAGGCGCGGGGCTTCGGCCCGGCGCTCGTCGAGCCGGTCACCGTGCCCGCGGGCGGGCTGGCGCGGGTCCGGGTGGTCCTCGCGCCGGCGGCCCGGGTCTCCGGCAGGGTGGTCTGGGAGGACGGCACTCCCGCGCAGGGCGCCATCGTCCTCGTGCTCAACGGCAAGGTGCCGGTCGAGAAGGCAGAGGCGGGCGCCGTGTATGTCGACCGGTTCGCGTTGACCGAGACCGCGAGCGACGGATCCTTCACCGCGCACGACCTGCCCGAGGGGCCCTACCACGTGAAGGCGATCTTCCACCGGAGCGTCTCGGCCGACAAGCCGAAGGCGCACGTCTCCTCGGTGCCGACCGGCGCCTCGGACGTCGTGGTGACGTTGCCGGGAAAGTACGACCCGCCGCAAGGCGCGATCGAGGGCGAGGTGATCGATGCGGCGACGGGAAAGGCTCCCCTCGCGCTCCGCGTCAAGGTGGGCGAGACGTACGCCCGCGTGTACTCGCCCGGCAGGTTCCGGGCCGAGCACCTCTCGCCGGGCCGCCGCGCCGTGCTCGTGGACGCCGAGGGCTATGCGTCCCGCGAGGTCGGCGTGGACGTGGGCGCCGCCGTGACGTCCGTCCGCGTCGAGCTGGAGCGGGGCGCGGGCGTGTTCGGCCGGGTCCGGAACGACAGCGGGTGGGATCTCGCCGCCGCGACGGTGACGCTCGTCGGGGAGGGGGCGTCGGCGTGGAGGATGCCGACCTCGCGCATCACGCCGGAGGGCGAGTACCGCCTCGACGCGGTGGCGCCCGGGACCTACCACCCGCTCGTGGTCTTTCGCGGCGGCCCGCCGCTGGCCGCGATCGGCTACGAGCCGATCGTGATTGCGGCGGGGGGCGTCGACCGCCAGGTCGACTTCGCGGTCGTCCGCGGCGGGACGCTCACGGTCAGGGTCGGTTTCGCGGCGCGGCCGGCGCAGGACGACCTCGCGACGCTCCGCGTCTCGCTCGAGGGCGAGGGTCTGCGCCGGCGCTGGGACGGGACGTACCAGCAGCTCGTCCTTCCGCCGGGCCGCTACGTCCTTCGGCTCTCCTGGCGGGATCGCGTCGTCCGCGAGGGCACGGCGGAGGTGAAGCAGGGCGAGAGCAGCGAGATCCGTCTCGACGTCCCCTGAGCAGCTCCTTCCCGGCGGATGCGAGGATGCGCGCGTGCGCGACCGGCGGATCCTCTACGCCACCTGCTTCCTCCGCGCCGTGGCGACGCAGATGCTCGGCGTCCAGCTCGGCGTCTACCTCCCCGCGGCCGGGCTCTCCGAGGCGCAGAGGGGCACCGTTCTCAGCGCGGGCCTTCTCGGCGCCGCGATCGCCGCGCTCCTCGCGACGCTCCTTGCCGACGCGCGCGGGCGGCGGCGGCTGCTCACGGAGGTCGCGCTCCTCGGCGCGGTGGGCGCCCTCGGCGCCGCGTTCGGCTCCGCGCCCCTGTGGCTCGCCTCCGCAGCGTTCCTCGGCATGCTCAACGGCATGGGGCGCGACCGGGGCGCCGCGCTGATCGTCGAGCAGGCCATCCTCCCCGGCACCGCGCCCGACCGCGAGCGCACGCGGACGTTCGCGGTCTACAACGTCTTCCAGGACGCGGGCCACGGCCTCGGCGCGCTCCTCGCGGGATTCCCCGCGCTCCTCGACCGCCACTTCGACGTCCCGCTCGCGAGCGGCTACCGGGCGGGCCTTCTGCTCTACGCGCTGCTCCTGCTCTCGACCGCGCTCCTCTACGGGAAGCTCGCGCACGATCCCTCCCCCCGGCCCCCCTCCCTCTCGCCCGGCAGTCGCCGGATCGTCACGAGGATCAGCGCGCTGTTCGCGATCGACGCCGTGGGCGGCGGGTTCCTCACCTCCGCCTACCTCTCCTGGTTCTTCCACGACCGCTTCGGCGCGGACGTGGGCGCGATCGCGCTGCTGTTCCTCGGCGCGCGCGCGCTCAACGCGCTCTCGCACATCGGCGCCGCGTGGCTCGCGCGGCGGATCGGCCTCGTCAACACGATGGTCTTCACCCATATCCCCGCAGGGCTCCTGCTCGTCACCGTGGCCTACGCGCCCTCGTTCGAGGTCGCGGCCGTCCTCTTCCTCCTCCGCGAGGGGCTCGTCGAGATGGACGTGCCGACGCGCCAGAGCTACGTGATGGCGGTCGTCGCCCCGGAGGAGCGCGTCGCGGCGTCGGGGATCACGAACATCGTACGGATGGGGGGCTGGGCCGTGGGGCCTGCGGTCGAAGGACTCCTCGTGCCGCAGGTCGCCCTCCTCGTCGGCGCCGGCCTGAAGATCTCGTACGACCTTCTGCTCTACCGCGCGTTCCGCTCCGTGCGGCCGCCCGAGGAGAGGGGATAGGGGGGGCTCCGGGGGACCCGGACGCGGGGAGCGCGGTTGCGTTCGCGCTCCCCGCCGGGATCGGGCTGCGCTCCCGCACGCGGGTGGATGTCGGGTCCGCGGCGGACGCAGCCGAACGAGAGAGATTTCAGAAGAGGATCTGCAGCTGGATGCGGAAGACGATCTGGCCCTCCGCGAACGTCGTGTCGCGGCGGTAGTCCGTGTACTTCTGCGTCACGGGCACCGCGTCGAACGCGTACCCGAAGTCGCCGGAGAGCTTGATCCTGTTGCGCTGGAAGTAGTAGTTCGCGCCGACCGTCACGATGTTCACGGTGTCGGGCGGCACGAGGGGGTCGAGATCCGCGTACTCGTAGCGAAGGACGACCTCCAGCTTCTCCGTGACGAAGTAGCCGCCGTGGACCACGAAGCCGAAGGGGCTCCGGGTCCCCCCGACCCCCCCCTCGTCCACGTCCATGAAGATGCCCTCGAGGAAGACGTTCGCCCCCCCGAACTCGAACGACGCGTCGAAGGAGAGGAGGATCGCATCGGTCCCGCTCCCCGGCGTGCCGGTCTCGGCGCCCTGGAAGTGCGCGTTGACCGCCACGAGGATCCCCGGCGCGTCGCCGCGGAAACTCGTGAAGTCCTCGAAGATCTCGAACGGGCCCTTGAGCAGCAGCTCGCCGCGCAGCGTGACCGCGTAGTCCGTGTCGCCCCCGAGGACGGGCGTGTTCGCGCTCCCGTCGCCGTCGGTGAAGGAGACGGACGCCTTCCACTTCTCCCGGATGTAGCCGACCGCCACGCCCTGGAGCCGCTCGCCGCTCGTGAGCGCGTCGTTCACGACCGAGCGCTCCACGAGCAGCTGGTAGGCGGAGTCGACGAGCTCCTCCCGGAGCGCGGGGCACTTGAACTGCCCCGCCGTGAAGGACCAGTCGCCGACGTAGCAGGTGACCCACGCGTCCTCGAGCGTGAAGCCGCCGCCGTCCTCGTCGAAGTTGCCCTGGATCTTGTAGGTCCACTGCTTGCCGAAGAGGTTGCCGCTCAGCGCGAGCTTCGCGCGCGGGATCTCGAACCCCGCGAGGCTCGGGTCGCCGAGCGAGTCCTCCTGCGCGTTGATGGCGTAGCGCAGCTGGAGCTGGCCGGAGAGACGCAGGAGGAAGTCGCCGGATCCGTCGCGGAGGAAGAACCCGTAGGCCTCGGTGGTCGTGCATCCGCAGCCGTTGCGGAAGGGCACGGCGCCGTAACCCGCGAGCGGCTCGGCTGCGCCGCCGGCGGGCGGGTTGCCGGCGAGGTACTCCTCGACCGCGGTCTCGAGCGTCGTGCGGTCCTTCGCGGCGCCTTCCTCCTCGAGCTTCGCGATCCGCTGCTCGGCGGCGGCGAGGCGCTCCCTGAGCGCTGTGTTCTCGTCCGCGGCCTCGTCGGCGAGGGCGGCGGCGGCGAGGAGCAGGAGGGAGATCGGGATGCGCTTCATCGGGATCCTCAGTTGCGGAAGGTGACGCGGTCGGCGACCGCCCTGCCGATGTCCACGCCGACCTCGAGACCGATCTCGTTCGCGCTCCGGATGTGGATGCCGGCGTAGAGCCGCGAGTCGGCGACCTCCGCCGCGGCGTCGGCGAAGGAGTCGAAGAAGCGCACGCCGAGCCCGCGCGCGTAGTGCGTCCAGTCCGCGAACTCGCGCTCGCCGAGAAGGTCGGCGAGCACCGTCGAGGCGGCGCCCGACTCGGTGCTGTGCCCGGAGAGGTAGTCCGGGAAGGGCGGAGTGCCGACGATCGTCTGCCAGTCGCGGTCGAAGTTCTCCTGGATGTACGTGATCGGGCGGAGCTGGTTGTACGTGAACTTCGCCTTCCAGCACGTGATGAACGCGTCCGCCATCGCGATCGAGACGCGCGCGTAGGCCTCGGCCGCGACCTCGGGCGCAAGGTCGTCCTCGACGCACAGCTGGCTCACGATGCTCACCCAGTGGCCCGGGGGCGTGCTCGTCTCGCCGGGGTTGTCGGCCCAGAAGATCGCGATCGCACGCTGCTCGTCGGTGAGGTTGTTGACGGCGTCGTAGACCTCTCGCTCCTCGGCGTAGAGCTGCGACGCCGGGTCGGTGGAGTACGGGGGGGGCGGGGGGGGCGCGAACTCGACCGAGGACGCGACCACGAACGGCCGCATGTCGCCCCAGTCGGGGTGGAGCGCGCGGCGGAACGCCGACGGCGTCGGGATCCAGAGGCCGGGGCCGATCGGGGGCACGTAGGTGTTCTGCGCCGGGTTGACGGTCGCCCAGCCGTCCGCGTTCGCCCACGCGAGGATCGCGTTGCCGATCGCGTCGCCGTGGTCGAAGGAGCGCTGCCAGACGTCCGTTGCGACCGCCTGCTGCCGGCGCGCGTTCCAGACCTGCTCGGTGCTGTTGATCGCCTGGTTCGCGAAGGGGCCGGTCGTGCTCGTGGGCAGGTACATGCCGGGGGCGAGGCCGCGCACCACGACCGCGCAGGCCCGGTTCGCGACCGTCGCGGGGTCGTAGGGCTCGACGGAGGGCAAGGGATCCGGCGCCGGGAGCGCCGCGAGGCCGTTCAGCTGGCCTCCGAGCGATCTGTAGGCGGGGTTGCCGACGATCGCGCCCTCGTAGAGCGCGATGCTCGCGTAGACGTAGAGCCGGGATGCCGACGTGGGCGGGAGGGTCTCGCTCTTGACGACGAACTGGGCGAGGTCCATCCACTCGACGAGGGCGCCCGAGGCGAACTGGGCCGCCTCGCGGGTCTCGAGGTCGAGTTTGCTCCCGCAGGACAGGGCGACCGCGGACAGGAGGACCGCACCGAATCTCCGGAGGGGCAGCATCCCGCGCCCCCTCGCAAAGGCGGGGCCCGGTACCGAGTACGCAGGTCGGCTGGCATAAGTCGTTGTGGCGGAGCCGGATACGGATGGGCGACCCGGACCCTTGCGTCCGGGTCTGCGCGGTCGGGTCGTAGGTTCTACGGGCGGGGAGCGAGGCCGCTCGCAATTGCCTACAGGTCGAGCCGCTTCGCGTGGTACGCCCAGTTCGAGGCGTCGATGCCCAGGAGACGGGCGGCGTCCGCCTTGCGACCGCCCGCCCGCCGCAGCGCCTCGAGGAAGAGCTGGCGCTCCATCGCGCGCGTGCGCCGCCTCAGGTCGAGGTCGCTCTCGTCCGCCGGGAGATGCGGCTCGAGGTCTGCGGCATCGAGCGATGCCCCCTTCGCGAAGAGGCGCGCCTGCTCGACGACGCTGCGCAGCTCGCGCACGTTGCCCGGCCACGTGTATCGGCGGAGCACCTGCTGCGCCATGGGCTTCAGCTTGAGCGGCGCCGCGAACCGCGCGGCGAGCGCGAGAAGGTCCTCCGGCCGCTCCCGGAGCGGCGGCAGCGCCACCTCGAACACGGCGAGCCGGTAGAAGAGGTCCGCGCGGAAGCGGCCCGCGTCGCGGGCGGCCTTGAGATCCTCGTTCGTCGCCGCCACGATGCGCACGTCCACGAGCACGGGCTCCGTCGCGCCGACCGGCCGGATCTCCTGCGACTCGATCGCGCGCAGGAGCTTCGCCTGCCCCTCCGGCGGGAGCGTCCCGACCTCGTCGAGGAAGAGCGTGCCGCCGTCCGCCTCCGCGAACCAGCCCTCGCGATCGCGCGTCGCCCCCGTGTACGCGCCTCGCTTGCACCCGAAGAACTCGACCTCGAAGAGCGTCTTCGGCACCGCGGCGCACGAGACCTTCACGAGCGGCCCGACGCGCCGCGGGCTGCGCTCGTGGAGGTACGTCGCGACGATCTCCTTCCCGGTGCCGCTCTCGCCGGTCACGAGCACGGCGCCGGGCTGGGCGGCCACCTGGTCCGCGAGGCGCAGGACCGCGCGCATCCCCTCCGACTCCGCGACGAGTCCGTCCACGCCGCGCAGCCGGTCCCGCTCGCGCTCGATCCGGCGCCGCTCGACGGCCTTCCGGAGCCGCGCGACGATCACCTCGGGCTCGACGGGCTTCGTCAGGAAGTCGAGCGCGCCGGCCCGCATCGCCTCGACCGCGTCGGTGATCGTGCCGTGTCCGGTGAGCATGAGCACGGGCAGCGACGGGTCCCGCTCCCGCAGGTGACGCAGGAGATCGAGTCCCGACATCCCGGGCAGGCGCAGGTCGACGAGCGCGACGTCGCACGGCGCGGCGTCGAGCGCCGCCTCGCCGCTCTCGCACGGCAACGCGTCGATCCCGTTCGCGCGCAGAAGCGCGACGAGGCTCTCGGCGACGTAGGGCTCGTCCTCGACCAGCAGCACGCGGATCATGATGCGGGAATCTCCACCGTGAAGACGGCGCCGCCCGAGGGCGCGTTCGCCGCGCGAAGGTCGCCGCCGCAGGCGCGGACCATGCCCTTCGAGACGCACAGGCCGAGCCCGGTGCCGCCCGTGCGCGTGAAGAAGGGATCGAAGAGGCGGGGGAGGTCCTCGGCCGCGATCCCCGGCCCGGTGTCGGAGACCGCGATCCTCACCGTCGTGCCGTTCCGCGACGCGTCCACCTGCACGCGGCGGACCTCCTTCATCGCGGCGCCCGCGTTGAGCAGGAGGTTCAGGAGCACCTGCTCGAGCAGGCGCGGCGGCGCCGCGACCAGGAGGGCCCCGGGAACCCGGTCAAGGACCTCGACGGCGCGGAAGACCTGCGCATAGCGCGCGAGGTCGACCGCCCGCGCCACGCACGCCTTCACGTCCGCCGGGCCGTCGCCCGGGTCGCGCCGCGCGAACGAGAGCAGGTCCTTGGCGATGGCGCGTATGCGATCGAGCCCCTCCCGCGCCCTCCCCGCCTCGCCCACCGCGAGCCAGTTCGCGATCCCCTCGAGGGGGTTGTTGATCTCGTGGGCGATCCCGGCCGCGAGAAGGCCGATCGACGACAGGCGGTCCTGCTGCGCGAGCCGCTGCTCCATCGCCGCCCGCTCCTGCGCCCGCAGCTGACGCTCGGAGATGACCGCGGCCGCGAGTGCGAGGAGCACGATCGATCCCCCGATCCCGGCGTAGAGACCGAAGGCGCCGCCTGCCGCCGGCGCCTCGACGCGCCATCCGTCGCCCTCCGCGCGGCCCTCCCCGCCCGGCCCGGGGAGGAGCACCT
>WYBS01000019.1 GCA_011525755.1 Planctomycetaceae bacterium | reverse complement strand
TTCGTGCTCTTCGCGTGGGTCGCGATGCACATGCTCGGGAACCTGAAGACCTTCCTCGGCCCCGCGGAGATCGACGCGTACGCGGCGGGCCTGAAGACGCTCGGCGCGCCGTTCGTGCCGCACGGCTTCGCCCTCTGGGGCGTCCGGCTCCTCCTCCTCGCGTGCCTTTTCGCGCACGTCGGCTGCGCGGCGGCGCTCGTGGCGCGGAACCGCGCCGCCCGGCCCGTCCCCTACGCGCGTTACGTCGCGAAGGAGTCCACCTTCGCCGCCCGGTTCATGCTCGTCTCCGGGGCGGTCCTCCTGCTCTACGTCGTCCTCCACGTGCTCCACCTGACGACGGGCACGATCCTGCCGGGGTCGTTCGTGGAGGGGAAGGTCTACGACAACCTGTCGCGCTCCTTCCAGGCGGGCACGGTCGCGATCTTCTACGTCGGCGCGGTCGCCGTCCTCGCGCTGCACCTCTACCACGGCGTCTGGAGCCTCTTCCAGACGCTCGGCCTCGACAACCCCGACCGGAACCGGACGCTCCGCGCCTTCGCCGCGATCTCCGCGATCGGGCTCTTCGCCGGCTTCGCCGCGGTCCCGCTCGCCTTCCTCGTGGGGACGCTCAAGTGAAGCTCGACGCCAAGGTTCCCCCGGGCCCCCTCCCTGACAAGTGGGACGCCCACGTCGACTCGATCCGGCTCGTGGGCCCCCGCAACCGCCCGCGCTACCGCGTGATCGTCGTCGGAACGGGCCTCGCCGGCGCCGCCGCCGCCTCGTCGCTCGGCGCGCTCGGCTATGAGGTCGAGTGTTTCTGCTTCCAGGACAGCCCGCGCCGGGCGCACTCGATCGCCGCGCAGGGCGGGATCAACGCGTCGAAGAACTACCGGAACGACGGCGACTCCGTGTTCCGCCTCTTCACCGACACGATCAAGGGCGGGGACTTCCGCGCGCGCGAGGCGAACGTCTACCGGCTCGCCCAGCTCTCGATGAGCATCATCGACCAGGCGGTCGCGCAGGGCGTGCCGTTCGCGCGCGAGTACGGCGGGATGCTCGCGAACCGCTCGTTCGGCGGCGTGCTCGTCGAGCGCACGTTCTACTGCCGCGGCGAGACGGGCCAGCAGCTCCTGCTCGGCGCGACGTCGGCGCTCGCGAAGGAGATCCACGACGGCCACGTGCGGATGCACCCGCGCACGGAGATCCTCGACGTCGTCATCGTCGACGGCCGCGCGCGCGGGGTCGTCGTGCGCGACCTCGTGAGCGGCGAGGTGTCGTCGCACGCGGCCGACGCGGTCGTGCTCGCGACCGGCGGCTACTGCAACGTCTTCTTCCTCTCGACGATGGCGAAGGGGTGCAACGTCACCGCGACCTACCGCGCGTGGCGGCGCGGCGCGGGCTTCGCGAACCCCTGCTTCACGCAGATCCACCCGACGGCGATCCCGGCGGGGAGCGAGCACCAGAGCAAGCTCACGCTCATGAGCGAATCGCTCCGGAACGACGGGCGCGTCTGGGTGCCGCGGAAGCAGGGCGACAAGCGTCCGCCTGCCGAGATCCCCGAGGCGGAGCGGCTCTACTTCCTCGAGGAGCGCTACCCGCGGTTCGGGAACCTCGTCCCGCGCGACGTCGCCGCGCGGAACGCGAAGGAGGTCTGCGACAAGGGGCTCGGCGTCGGCGCGACCGGCTACGGCGTCTACCTCGACTTCCGCGACGCCATCCAGCGGCTCGGCGTGAAGACGATCGAGGCGCGCTACGGCAACCTCTTCGAGATGTACGAGCGGATCACGGACGAGGATCCGCGGAAGGCGCCGATGCGCATCTACCCCGCCCCCCACTACGCGATGGGCGGCCTCTGGGTGGACTACAACCTGATGACCACGATCCCGGGCCTCTACGCGATCGGCGAGGCGAACTTCTCCGACCACGGCGCGAACCGGCTCGGCGCGAGCGCCCTGATGCAGGCGCTCGCGGACGGCTACTTCATCCTGCCCGTGACGATCGCGGACTACCTCTCGCGCCACCCGTCGGGCGAGGTGAAGGCGGACCACCCGGAGTTCGGGCGCGTGGAGGCCGAGGTGCGGGAGCGCACGAAGCGCCTGCTCTCCGTGAACGGCAAGCGCACGGTGCTCTCGTTCCACCGCGAGCTCGGCCAGCTCATGCTCGACAAGTGCGGCATCGCGCGCAACCGCGCGGGGCTCGAGGAGGCGCTGCGGCGGATCCCCCAGCTGCGCGAGGAGTTCTGGCGCGACGTCAAGGTGCCCGGCGGCGAGGGCGAGCTGAACCAGCCGCTCGAGCACGCGGGCCGGGTCGCGGACCTGCTCGAGTTCGCGGAGCTCATGTGCCTCGACGCGCTCACGCGCGAGGAGTCCTGCGGCTGCCACCTCCGCGAGGAGCACCAGACCGAGGAGGGCGAGACGAAGCGCGACGACGAGCGATTCGCGAACGTCTCGGTGTGGGAGTACCAGGAGGGCGCGAAGCCGCGCCTGCACCAGGAACCGCTCGCGTTCGAGGCCGTGCATCTCGCGCAAAGGAACTACAAGACGTGACGCGCCACGGGTTCCCCCGCCTCCCCTTCTTCGCCCGCCGGAGGGCCTGCCGGTGAAGTTCACGCTGCGCATCTGGCGGCAGGACAACGCGAAGGGCCCCGGCGCCTTCGTCAGCCACGGGATCGACGGGATCTCCGGCGACCTCTCGTTCCTCGAGATGCTCGACCTCCTGAACGAGCAGCTCACGGGCCGCGGGGAGACGCCGGTCGCGTTCGACTCCGACTGCCGCGAGGGCGTGTGCGGCATGTGCTCGCTCGTGATCAACGGCCGGCCGCACGGGCCGAACGCGCTCACGACGACGTGCCAGCTCTACATGCGTCACTTCCGGGACGGCGAGGAGATCACCGTCGAGCCGTGGCGCGCCCGGGCGTTCCCGGTCCTCAAGGACCTCGTGGTCGACCGCGCCGCGTTCGACCGGATCCTCGAGGCGGGTGGCTACGTGACCGTGCACTCGGGGCCGAAGCCGGACCCGAACTCGATGCCGGTCGAGCCCGCGATCGCCGAGGAGGCGCTCGACGCCGCGACCTGCATCGGCTGCGGCGCGTGCGTCGCCGCATGCCCGAACGGCGCCGCGATGCTCTTCACCGCGGCGAAGGTCTCGCACCTCTCGCTCCTTCCGCAGGGCCAGCCGGAGCGCTACACGCGCGTCGTGAAGATGGTCGAGCAGATGGAGAAGGAAGGCTTCGGCGGATGCACGAACCTCGGCGAGTGCGAGGCGGCGTGCCCGAAGGGGATCTCGATCAAGTTCATCGGGCGGATGAACCGCGACTACTTCCGGGCCGTACTGAAGGAGCCGATCGACCGGCGCGGTCCGATGAACGCGCAGTAGGAGCCTCCTGGCTGCTCCCGAGAGGGGCGATCGGGAGGGGGTCCGGGGGCCGTCCCGTGCGGACCCCGATGCCGCACGTCGGCGACATGACCCACGCACCCGCAAGAGATTGCGCCTCAGGAGTCCGCATGGGATACGGACCTGTATCTCCGGATCAGGGCGTTGGTCGAGCTGTCGTGGGCGAGCCGCGGCTCCGCCTCCGCTCGCAGCTCCGCGTGGATCCGCGCCGCGAGGACCTTGCCGAGCTCCACGCCGTACTGGTCGAATGAGTTCACGTCCCAGACGACGCCCTGCGTGAACACGCTGTGCTCGTAGAAGGCGACGAGCGCGCCGAGGCTCGCGGGCGTGAGCCTCTCGATGAGGACCGTGTTCGACGGCCGGTTGCCCGGGAACGTCTTGTGCGGGATGAGCGCCTCCCCCGCCCCCTCCGCGCGCACCTCCGCCTCCCCCTTCCCGAACGCGAGCGCCTCCCCCTGCGCGAAGAGGTTCGACATGAGCAGGTCGTGGTGCTCGGGCAGCGGGTTCAAGGACTTCGCGAACCCGAGGAAGTCGCAGGGCACGAGCCGCGTGCCCTGGTGCAGCAGCTGGAAGAACGAGTGCTGCCCGTTCGTCCCCGGCTCGCCCCAGAGGATCTGCGCCGTCTCATGCCCGACCGGCGCGCCTTCGCGCGTCACGCGCTTGCCGTTCGACTCCATCGAGAGCTGCTGGAGGTAGGCGGGGAACCGGCGGAGGTACTGGTCGTACGGGAGCACCGCGAGCGAGTGCGCGCCGAGGAAGTTCGTGTTCCACACGCAGAGGAGCGCGTGCAGCACGGGCAGGTTCCGCTCGAAGGGCGCGGAGCGGAAGTGCTCGTCCATGGCGCGGAACCCGCCGAGCATCGCGCGGAACGCCTCCGGACCGATCGCGATCATCGTCGAGAGGCCGATCGCGGAGTCCATCGAGTAGCGGCCGCCCACCCAGTCCCAGAACCCGAACATGTTCTCGGTGTCGATGCCGAACTTCGCGACCTCCGCGCCGTTCGTCGAGACCGCGACGAAGTGCCGGCCGACCGCCGCGTCGTCGCGGAGGCGGCCGACGAGCCAAGCTCGCGCCGTCCTCGCGTTCGTGAGCGTCTCCACGGTCGTGAAGGTCTTGCTCGAGACGACGAAGAGCGTCGTCTCCGGGTCGAGGTCGCGCAAGGCCTCGGCGAGGTCGGTGCCGTCCACGTTGCTCACGAAGCGGAACGCGATGTCGCGCGTCGCGTAGTGGCGGAGCGCGTCGTACGCCATCGCGGGCCCGAGGTCCGACCCGCCGATGCCGAGGTTCACGACCGCCCGGACGGGCTTCCCCGTGTGGCCCTTCCACGCGCCGCGACGCACGCCCTCCGCGAAGCGCGCCATCCGGTCGAGCGTCGCGTGGACGTCCGGCACGACGTCGCGGCCGTCGACGAGGATCCGCTCCTCCTTCGGCGCGCGGAGCGCGACGTGCAGCACGGCGCGGCCCTCGGTCGAGTTGATCCGCTCGCCCTGGAACATCGCCTCGATCCGCTCGTTGAGCCCGCACTCGCGCGCGAGCGCCGCGAGCAGTTTCAGCGTTTCCGCGGTGATCCGCTGCTTGCTGTAGTCGAGGTACAGCCCGGCGGCCTCGGCGGCGAAGCGCTCGCCGCGGCGCGGGTCCTCCGCGAAGAGGTCCTTGAGATGCGTCCCGCCGATCTTCCCGTGGTGCGTCGCGAGCGCGTGGTAGCTGGGCCGTGCGTTCACGGCGGCGCAGTATACCGGGAGGGGGTCGGTCAGGGCTTGAGGCCGAGGTAGAGCTCGCGGCCCGCGTCCGGCGGGAAGGAGGAGTGGAGGTACGGGGATGTCGTCAGCGAGAAACCCGCGTCCTCGAACGCGCGCACCCACGTCGCGCGCGGGAAGAGGCCGAGGACGTGGCGGTCGTGCACCGCGCGCGTGCGCGCGCCCTCGCGCAGGAGGAACGCGTAGGCGACGACGGTCGTCGTGTCCGCGGGGTCCGGGTCGTAGCTCCATGCGAGGTAGCGGAGCGCGCGGTCAGGGGCGTCGTGGCCGCCGTTCGACGTCGTCGCCCGCCACGTCTCCTTCGTGTCGTCGGGCACGAAGAGCGCCACGCCCCCCGGCCGCAGGTGCGCGAAGGCGGTCGCGATCGCCGCGCGCAGGTCCTTCTCGCGCGTCAGGTACATCACGGCGTCGTGGACGAAGACGGCGTCGAACGTGCGCCCGAACCGCAGCGTCCGCATGTCGCCGATCTCGTGCTCGCACTCGGGGTTGAGCGCCCGGCTCACGCCGAGCATCCCCGGCGACAGGTCCGTGAGCGTCATCGCGAACCGGGCCTTCAGGTGGCTCGCGTTGTTCCCGCCGCCGCAGCCGAGCTCGAGCACCCGGCGGACCGGCCCCCGCGCCCCCCCTAGAATCGTCTCCGCGGCGATCGCGGCCTCCTCCGCGTAGCCCTTCGGCGCGGAGAGAAGCGGCCACCACGCCGCGAGGTCCTTGTAGAGCCTCATGCCCCGTGGCGCGAAAGGTCGCGAAGTGCGGCACGCATGCCGCACCCGTTGAACGCAACTACGCTCCCCACAACGGCTTGCGCCTTAACAATCCGCGATAGACACGTCCGAGAGGAGGCGGGAGAACCAGAAGCGGTCGGTCCAGGGCGCGGGCTTGCTGAGGAGCATGACGTTCAGGCCGTCCCGCTGCCACACGGCCTCGTGCGGGCCGAAGCGCGGATCGCCGTACGCCCAGTTCACGTCCCCCTGCTCGACCGTGCACGGCTGGCCCTCCGGCATCGGCGGGAAGCGCACGCCGCCCGCGCCGCCCTCCGGCGACACGAGGATGCGGATCGTCCGGCCGGGGTCCGCCGCGTCGGCGTACAGGTACTCGATCTCGAGGGCGTCCGGGGCGCCGCCGAACACCTGGACGGTGTCGAGGCGGAACCCGAGCCGCGCGGGCGGCGCGATGTGCGCGCCCGGAAGGCCGGGCGGGGCGTACTCGAGGATGCGGACGGGTGTGTGCGGCGGCCCGCGGCGGTGGTGCCAGAAACCGACCGGCACCGAGGGCGTGCGGTCGGGGTGCCGGCTCCGGTACGCAAGTCTTCCGAAGGGCGTCGAGAGGATCCGGGCGCGCGCCTCGACAGACACCGGCCGGAGCGCCTGGCAGATCCCCACGAGCAGCGCCGGCGGGCACTCGCCCTCGCGCACGGCGATGTCGATCGTCGTCCGGTCGAGCGTCACCGTCGCCGCCTCCGCCCCGCGGAAGTCGCGGCCGACCCAGCCGATGTGCCCCCCCACGACGAACGCCGCGACGTCGCCCGTGAGCGAGGGATGGTCCCACGCGGGCGGCGCCCAGTCGTAGAGCACCTGCCTCATCCGGAGCTTCGCCGCGCCGGCGGAGAGCTCGCAGCGGTGCTGGGCACGGTTGCCGAGGGCCCATCCGAGCCGCGGGTCGTTCCGGGGCGGCGCCTCCGGCCGGAGGCTCGCCGACTCGATCCGCACGCCCTCCGGCAGCGGGTCGGGCCTGAAGAGGACGAAGTTGGCCGCCGCCTGCGCCTCCTCCCAGGGCGCGTCATCCGCCGGCGGCGACATCTCGCCGGCTGTCCACAGGCCATGCATGGTCGCTTTCATGGGCGGCTCCGGCACCCTCTCAGCCCTGTTGGGGTCCAGTATAGGAGCCTGTCGCGGCAGCGCCGGTCAAAATCCGCGGGGAAGATCGCGCGGGCCGGGCGGCCGTCCGGAAGGGGACTCGAGGGGGCTCCGGGGGCCGCGCTACTTGTCGTCGTCGTCGTCGCCGCCGAAGATCCCGCCGATCCCCTTGATCGCGTCCTTCGCCGCGCCGCCGATCACGTCGACCGCCTTCCCGCCGACCTTCGCCGTGACCTTTCCGACGACCTTGACGCCGACCTTGCCGAGCCCCTTCAGCCCGGCGCCGAGGCCGTTGACCATGACCTCGGGCAGCACGCGGGCGCCCTGCTCGACGATCCCGGTGAGCACGGCCTTCACGATCGTGCCCATGAGCTGGGACATGATGACGCCCGACTCGGAGTCGCTGCCGACGTTCTCGAGGTTGATCTCGTCGATGCGGATGTCGACGCTCGAGAGCTTCTCGCCGGCGACCGCGAGGTCCGCGCGGACCTCGATGTTCCGGACGACGATCCGCTCGACGAGGAATTTCTTCCCCGGCGCCTCTGCCGCGGGCTCCTCCTCCCCCTTCTTCATGTTGGCGAGGATGACCTCGTAGTTCGCGCCGTTCTTGCTCTTCTCGAGGTGCGCCTTGAGCCCGTCGAGCTCGATCGACTTCACGACGATCGTGTCCTCGAGGACCGAGCCGACGTTCATCGACGCCGCGCCGGTCGAGAGTCGCATGAAGTAGGGAGTCTCGAAGCCCGCCGGGTTCGAGATCTGGAGGCCATCGATGCGGCCGACGCCCTGGAAGGGCCTCAGGCTGATGCCGTCCAGCGACGTCTGGACGCCCATTGCCTGCGTTCCGCCGACCTCGACCGCCCGCTTCGCGATGTGGTCGAGGAACATCCAGACGCCGACGACGAGGATCACCGGGATCAGGAGCGCGACGACGAGGATCTTCTTCTTGCGGCTCATGGGTACAGGATAGGCGGGAGGGCAATCCGGCCCCCCGCCCGGAATCGTGAAATCTGGGGCCCCCCGGGGCTACAATCCTCGCCAGGAATGCCGCGGAAAAAGACCACCACCGGGGGCTCAAGGAAGGCCGCGGCGAAAAAGGGCCGTGTTTCCAAGGCCGCGGCCAAGCGACCCGAGCCGAAAAAGGCCCCCCCCAAGTCGGCAAAGGTAGCCGCCAAGGCCGGCAAGGCGACGCCCGCGCCTCCTCCCTCCGTCGTCGCCGGGAAGGCCGCGGCGAAGCCGCTTGGCAAGCAGGCGGCGGCGCCGGCGGTGCCCACCTCCATCCTCGCCGCCAAGGTCAAGAAGGCGAAGGCCCAGAAGAAGCCCGCCGTTCCGAAGGCCGCCCCCCGCCTGAAGATCGTCTGGGCGGTCTGCGACCACACGCTGAAAACGATCAAGACCTTCCCCTACCCCGAGCGGCGCGCCGCGGAGCTCGAGGCCGACCGCCTCCAGAAGGCGAAGGGCAAGGAGTACATCGTCCGCGCGGAGCGCGTTCCCATGACCGCGCCCGCCGAAGCTCGCAAGTAGCCCGCCTTCGCCGCCTCGGCGAGGCCCCCGGCCCTCCCCCCTTTACAATCCTCGCCGAGGAGGAGCCATGGAACTTCGCGACGCCGTCGCACTCGTCACGGGAGGAAGCGCAGGGATCGGCCGGGCCATCGCCGAAGCCCTCAAGGCCGAGGGTGCACGGGTCACGATCACGGGGCGCGACCGCGGGCGATTGGAGGGGGCTTCGGGGGCGCTCGGGGTTGCCGCGATCCAGGCGGACGTGGGCCGGGAGGAGGATGCCCGGCGGACCGTCGCCGACGTGGTCGCGCGGCACGGCCGGCTCGACCTCCTCGTCAACAACGCGGGCATCGGGCACTTCGCCCCGCTCGTCGAGACCGAGCTCGCGCGGCTCGAGGAGGTATACCGTACAAATGTATACGGTGCGTTCCTGATGGGTCGCGAGGCGGCGCGCCAGTTCGTGAAGCAGCGGTCGGGCCATCTCGTGAACATCTCCTCGACCGCCGGCACCAAGGGGTTCCAGGGCGGGACCGTCTACGCGTCGTCGAAGTTCGCGCTGCGCGGGATGACCGAGTGCTGGCGCGAGGAGCTCCGGCGCTCGAACGTGCGCGTGATGCTCGTCAACCCGAGCGAGGTTCTCACGGGCTTCGGCGGGAAGTCGCCGCCGGACCACCCGCGGAAGCTCCGCCCGAAGGAGATCGCCGACGCGATCGTCGGCGCGCTCAAGGTCGACGACCGCGGCTTCCTCCCCGAGTTCTCGGTGTTCGCGACGAACCCCTTCTGATGCCGCGCGGGAAGAGGACCTTCCTCATCGGGCTTCTCGCGCTCGCGACCGTGCCCGTCGTGTGGATGCTCGCGCGGACATCCACCGAGCCGCTCACGCCCGAGCGGCTCGCCGCGGCGCGCGCCGCGTGGAACGAGACGGGGCCGAGGTCCTACGTGATCGACGTCGACGTGCGCGACGCGCACCACCGCGTCGAGGTGAAGGACGGGAAGGTCGTCTCCATGACGACCGACGGCAGGGAGGCCCCGGAGCGGCTGCACGCGTACTGGACCGTCGAGGGGATGTTCCAGTCGCTCTCCGAGGAGCTCTCGAACCTCCGGCGCCCGGAGGCGGCGTATGGCGTCTCCGACCCGTCGCAGGTCACGCTCCGCGTCGCGTTCGACGCGCGGTACGGCTACCCGGCCCGCTTCCTGAGGCACGTGGAGGGGCAGACGCGAAGCGTCGAGTGGAACGCGCGGCTCGCGGCGCGGTGAGGCCACCCTCTCCCCCCGACCCCCTCTCCTGCCGGCGACGACGGCGCTCCCCGGTCGATCCCTCGGGTCCAGCCGTGGCTCGGGCGCGGCCGGTCCGGAATCCCGGCCGACCGCGCCCGATCTTGCGTCGTCGCCTGCCGTCAGCGGCTTCGGTTGCCTTTTTCGGGCTTGAGGGAGTGCAGCATCACGAAGCGGCCGACCTGGTTGCCCATGCGCACGCCGTTCTCGCAGCCGGTGCGGAAGTGGATGCCGGCGTAGACCCGCGCGTCGGTCGCCTCGGCCTCGGCCTCCGACAGCGTGTCGTAGCTGCGGGTGATGCCGGCGGCCGTAAGCGTGTAGCCGAGCCGGTCGGTGCCGAAGAAGCGGCGCAGGACCTCGGTGGCGGCACCGGTGTTGGTGGTCAGGCCGCAGGTGTAGTCCGGGTATGGCGGCGTCGGAAGGTAGGACTTCCAGTCCGGATCGGAGGCGGTGGCCGGATTGCCGTCGTCGGACCAGTGGATCGCGGTCACCGGGCGCCAGAAGTTGTACTCGTACTTGGTGTCGTAGACCGCGATCGAGCTGTCGGAAACGGCGATGTTGAGCAACGCGAACAGCCGCGCGTGCTCCCAGAGGTCCAGCTCCTTGCCGTCGCAGATCACCCGCGCGACCGCGTTCCAGTTGGCCCCGCCTCCGGGCCAGAAGCGCGCGATCCGGCTCTCCTCGGAATCGGGATTGGCGGCGCGCACGGCGGCGCTGCCGACCTGCTTGACCTCATTGTAGTCGGCGGCGTACACGGCGCTCTTCAGGATGAACAGCGCCGTCGGCGGCGCGCGGAACCGGTCGCCGGATTCGAGCGCGAACGGCGCGAGGTTGGCCCAGTTCGCGAACGCCGGAGCCGCGAAGCCCGGAGGCGTCGGCTGGTAGACGCCGGGTCCTTCCGGCAGCGTGTAGGGCAGGTTGGGCGTGTCCGAGCCGTCGCCGTCGCGGAGCGCGAGAATCGCCTCGGCAGCGGCGGCGCCGGCGGCGATGCCGTCGGCGATGCAGTCGGGGTGATCGGCCGGGCAGGGAGGCAGCGCCGCGATCGCCGCATCGTAGGCGTCGTCGAGCCCCGCGCTCGGCACCTTGGCCGACAGCACCAGGTAGGCGGCGGTGGCGACCGCGGCCTCGGGCGAGGCGGCCGGATCGGCCTCCGGCAGGTCGAGGTAGGTCGCGTAGCGCGGGTCGATCGAGTTCAGGGCGTCGTGGATCGCCAGGTGGGTCAGGGCGAGGAGGTAGGCCCGCCTGGGCGGCCCGCCAAACGCCACGCTGGCATCGTCGGCGATCGCGTTCCAGTCGGTGACGGCGTCGGCCCTGGCCGGCGCGGTCGCGGCCAGCAGGCCCAGGAACAGCAGGGCGTGGACCAGCCCCGCGCGGTGCGGGCTCGCGGCCTCCGCGGCCCTGGGCCGGTCCACCGGCGTGGCAAGAGTCTCGGTCGTGCGCATCTCGAGGTCTCCTTTCGCAGTTCGGCAGCCCCTCGCTCGACGGGGGGCTGCGATCGGGTGTGTCTCGACAGCACACCCATGCGGGAACCGGGCTCGGGACCGGCCACAAAATCCCGGATTCCCGGCACGCGGGCACCGGCGTTCGCCGGAGGCGCGCCCTTGTGCGAGGGTCGGGCGTGCGTGGACCCGGAGCTGCGTCACGCGGGCCGAGGAGGCGCCCGGCGACGCCGGAAAGGACTTCGTCCCCGCGAAGGAGAAGCCGGACGCTCCGCGAGGCGCTCCACGACCTCGCCCTGCGGCGGCGCGGCGTGGCGCGCGGGCGCTCGCCGCTCCCAGCCCGAGTGATTCGCTCTGAGGCCAGGGCTGGGCATCGCGGCCGAAGGGCGCTCGCCTGCGGCCTCGTGCAGCGCAGGCACGAGGCGCTGCCGCCCGGACCCCGCGCTCCACCGGCGGCCCCCCGGCCCCTCTCGCCGCCTACGCGATGTGCTTCGGGTCGAGCGCGTCCTGGAGCGCGTCCGTGAAGATGTTGAAGGCGAGCACGAGGAGGAACATCACCGCCGTCGCCGCGCCGATCTGCCAGAAGAAGCCGTTCACGACCTCCTGCTTCGCCTGGCTGATCATGATCCCCCACGACGGCTCGTCCTTCACGCCGAGGCCGAGGAACGTGAGCACCACCTCGGCCTTGATCGCCGAGATGAAGAGCAGCGAGAACTGCACGAGCATCACGTGCGACACGTTCGGGATCACGTGCTTCAGGAGGATCAGCGAGCGGCGCTGGCCGAGCGCCGTCGCCGCCTGCACGTAGTCGAGCTGCTTGATCCGGAGCACCTCGCCCCGCACGACGCGGCACGGCCCGATCCAGAACGTCAGGCCGAACGCCGCGTAGAGCGGTACGAGCGACTGCTCCACGGCGCTCCCCTGGAACATGAACACGAGCACCGACAGCAGCACGAGGTAGGGCACCGAGGAGAGCGTCGAGTAGAGCCACTGCACGAGATGGTCGACCCACCCGCCGTAGTACGCCGCCGCGGCGCCGAGGAGCGTTCCCACGATCACCGAAGCGACGCCGACGATGATCCCGATCTGCAGCGCGATCTTCACGGCGTAGACCGAGCGCAGGAGGATGCTCCGCCCCTGCCGGTCGGTGCCGAACGCGAGCTTCACGCGCTGGGAGAACGCGTCCCGGCCCTCGAGCGGCTGCCACAGCCTCGCCGCCGCCGCCTCGAGTTCCCCGAGCTTCGGCCACAGCTGGGGCTCTCGGTTCAGGTCGCGGCTCACGTCCAGCTCGTCGAAGATCTCGAACGCGGCATCGAGCCGCTTCTCGAGCTCCTCGACCGGCACGTCGGCGACGCGGCGACGGCCGAGCCGGATCTCCGCCAGCGCCTCCTCCTTGTCGCCCCGCTTCAGCGCCCGCTCGAAGAGGCCGAGCTCGAAGTCGACGTCGTCGAAGCGCTTCTCCGGCTTCTGCGCGGCACCGAAACCCGGGACGTGATTGGGCCCGACGCACTCGAACGCGTCCTCGCGCGTGACGAGGCCGAGGAAGATGCCGATGCCGATCGCGAGGTACGCGAGGATGCCGATCGCGGAGATCACGGCGAGCCTGCTCTTCCGGAACTTGCGGACCGCGCGGGAGAACAGCATCTACTGGAGCCTCACCCGCGGATCGACGACCGCGTAGAGCACGTCGGTCGCGATGTTCGTCACGATGAAGAGCGCCGCGAACACCGCGGTGAACCCCTGCACGATCGGGAAGTCCTTGCCGAGGATCGCCGTGATGAGCGTGCTCCCCATGCCGGGGATGCCGAAGTAGACCTCGATGACGATCTGCCCGGCCACCAGGAACGGGAGCGTGATCATCACGTGGGTGATCACCGAGATCATCGCGTTCCGGAGCACGTGCTTCAGCCAGACCCGCCGCTCCGAGAGGCCCTTCGCCCGCGCCGTCCGGACGTGGTCGCGCGTGGACTCCTCGACGATCACGGCGCGGTAGAAGCGCGCGTCGTAGCCGACGGCCAGCGCCGCGTTGATGAGCACCGGCAGGAGGCAGTACTGCACCCACCAGAGCGGCTGAGACCTGTCGTAGCCCTGGATCGCGAAGATCTCCCTGCCGACCCACTCGTTCAGCTTGTACGCGCCGAAGTACTGGCCGAGGATGACGTAGACGACGTAGCTGATGCTCATGCCGACCACCGCCCCGGCCATCAGCCACCGGTCGAGCGGGCGGCCGCGCCGGAACGCCGCGAGCAGCGCGGTCAAGAGCGCGACGAGGGTGGTGAGGACGAGCGCCGGCCCGGCGATGGCGAGGCTCGGCCACACCGCCTGGGAAAGCTCCTGCCTGACCGTCCGGCCGTGCTTGTCCCAGCTGTACCGGTCGAGGTCGAACCCGTTCAGGAGCCTGCCGTACTGCCTGAGGAACGACTCGTGCAGCCCGAGGTCCTCCTTCGTCTGCTCGTACTGCTCCTGCGTCGCGTTCTTGCCGAGGCGCGCCCAGACCGGGTCGTTGACCCGGAGCGCGACCATCACCACGAGCAGGATGCCGAGGTAGACCGGGATGTTCCAGAGGAGCTTGCGGACGACGTACTGCCACATCCCGTCACTTGGCGCCGGGGTCGACGTCCAAGTACTTGAGCCAGTTCCAGAAGGTCTCGCACGGGCGGCAGTTCCTGAGGCGCGGGCGGATCAGGTAGAAGCGCGTGCGCGCCATCGCCCCCACGAAGGGGCAGTCCTCGAGCACCATGTCCCGCATCCTCGCGTAGAGCTCCGTCCGCTCGGGCGACGGCCCCATGGTCCGGATCCGCTGGTAGAGCTCGTCGTACTCCGCGTTCTTGTAGTTGAAGCTGTTCGAGCCGGGCGACTCGTTCGGGCCGTAGAAGAGCGCCAGGTTGTTCTCGCCGTCGGGGTAGTCGCTTCCCCACGCGAAGCCGAACAGCTGCGCGCGCTTCTCGTGGACCGCCTCGGTGAGCTGCGAGAAGTCCACGAACCGGGGCTTCAGCTGGACGCCGATCTTCCCCAGCTGCCGCTGGAGCAGCTCGAGCATCTCCTGCTGGATGGTCCCGGTCGCGGACCAGTACTCGAGCGGCGGGAGCCCCTTGCCGTCCGGGTAGCCGGCCTTCGCGAGCAGCGCGCGCGCCTTGTCGAGGTCGGGGCCGCGCGCCCCCTTCGGCGAGCGCCCCTCGGGCGGGTGGCCGTCGAGGCCGGGCGGGATCATGCCGTCGTAGACGACGTTGATCGAGTTGTAGAAGCGGTCGTTCGTCTCCTCGAGATCGACCGCGTAGCTGATCGCCTTCCGGAGCGCGCGCTTCTCCTCCGTGTAGCCGCCGACGAGCGGGTCCTCCATGTTGAACCCGCACTGCCAGATGAAGTCGAGGAGCGGGATCGGCGCCGAGGTCACCCCCTGCTCCTCCCACTCCGGCCGGAGCGTGCGCTTCCGCTTCGTGTAGGCCTCGGTGAAGTTCTCGGACGGGACCGTGACGTAGTCGAGGTTCTTCGCCTTCCACTCGAGCCACATCGGCTGGTCCTCCTGGAAGAAGGTGATCTCGATCCTGTCGGCGAACGGGATCCTCTTGCCGGCCGCCTCGTGGCGCGCCTCGCCGCCGGCGTCGGGGAAGAACGCCTCGCGGTACCCCGGGTTCCTGTGGAGCACGATGCTCTTCGTGCGCTGCCAGTCCTCGTCCCTGCTGAGCAGGAACGGGCCGGTGCCGACGGGATGGCCGGAGAACGCGTCCCCGTACCTCTCCGCGGCCTCGCGCGGCACGACCGCCGTCTGGAACATCGCGAGCACGTACAGGAACCGGTAGACGGGCTCCGTCAGCTCTACCTCGAACTCGTGGTCGGAGAGGATCCGCATCCCCTCGACCGGCGCGTCGTAGTCGAACTTCCCGGCCTTGTTCTGCGCCTCCCGGTACGCGTCGAACCCCTTGATCGTCTGCTCGAAGAGCCACCACGCCTTCGGCTGGTTGCGCTTGTCCGCCATCCGCTTCCACGAGTAGAAGACGTCCTTCGCGACGAGCTCGCGACCCTTCCCGTCCGGGAAGCAGGGGTCGTCCCGGAAGCGCACGCCCTTCTTCAGCTTGAACCGGTAGACGAGCCCGTCGACCTTCGGCATCTCCTCGAGAAGGAGCGGCTCGAGCTTCGGGTACTCGAGGTAGCTGTACTGGACGAGCGTCTCGTACACCTGCTCGCACACCTCCGCCTCGTACTGCGTGGAGCCGCGCACCGGGTCGAGCGTCTTCGGCCCGTCGGCCCGGATCGGGATCCGGAGGACCTTCTCCTGGGCGGTAGCGAGGGAGGCGAACGCGAGGAGGACGGCGAGAAGTCGCATGGGCCGGATTCTAATGGAAGGCATGGCCGTCCACCTCATCGACGCGAGCCCCTACATCTTCCGGGCCTTCCACACGCTCCCCGAGACCATCCGCGACCCCGAGGGCCGCCCGACGAACGCCGTCCACGGGTTCCTCGACTTCCTCCTCCGGCTCATCCGCGAGGAGGAGATCACCCACCTCGCCGTCTGCTTCGACTTCGACCTCGTGAAGAGCTTCCGCCAGGCGATCTTCCCCGAGTACAAGGCGAACCGCCCCGCCCCCCCGGCCCCCCTCCTTTCCCAGCTCGGCCCGTGCCGCGAGGCGGCCGAGGCGATCGGCGCGCGCACCTTCATCGCCGACGGCTACGAGGCCGACGACCTCATCGCGACGCTCGTCAGGAAGCTCGCCGCGCCCGCGGTGATCGTCAGCGGCGACAAGGACCTCGCGCAGCTCGTGACGGCCGACGTCTCGCTGCTCGACTTCGCGCGCGAGGAGCGCTACGGCCCGCGCGAGGTCATGGACAGGTTCGGCGTGCGGCCGGACCAGATCGCGGATCTCCTCGCGCTCGCGGGCGACGCCGTGGACAACATCCCCGGCGTCCGGGGCGTGGGCAGGAAGACCGCGGCGAAGCTGCTCCGGCAGTACGGGCACGTCGAGGGGATCGATTGGGGGGGGCTCCGGGGGACCGTGGCGGGGGGCCGGGACGCCGCACTCCTCTCGAAGCGGCTCACCCTGCTCGCGCTCGACGCGCCCGTCGAGGCGACCCTCGACGACCTCCGGTATCTCGGGGCGGACCCGGCCGCGGTGGACGCCTTCTGCGAGCGCCTCGGCTCCGAGCGGCTCCGCGCTCGGATTCCCTTGAGGCCGTGAGTATCCTGCCGCACGTGTACGAGACCCTCGCGGAGTTCGTCACGGCCCTCGAGCAGGCGGGCGAGCTCAAGCGGATCCGCGTCCCCGTCTCGCCGATCCTCGAGATCGCGGCTCTTTCGGACATGCAGTCGAAGGCCGCCTGCCCCCACGCGAGCGAGCACGCGCGCCGCTTCGACCCCCTGCACTGCGAGCGGGGCGGGAAGGCGCTCCTCTTCGAGAGCGTCGAGGGCTCCGACTTCCCGGTGCTCATCAACGCCTACGGCTCCTACCGGCGCACGGAGATGGCGCTCGGCTGCGCCGAGGGCGGGTTCGAGGCGATCGCGAAGAAGCTCGCGGCGATCGCGAAGCCCGAGCCGCCGAAGTCGTTTGCGGACATGCTCCGGAAGGCGCGGCAGTTCCTGCCGCTCCTGCGCGCGCCGCCGCGACGCGTCCGGGAGGGCCTCTGCCAGGAGGTCGTGCGCACGGGCGACGACGTGAACCTCTTCCGGCTCCCGTTCCTCAAGTGCTGGCCCCTCGACGGCGACCCCGCGGCGGTCGGCGCCGGCATGACCGCGGACGAGGCGGGCACGGCGAAGGGACAGGGCCGGTACATCACCTTCGCGGGCATCCACACGATCCACGCCGACGACGAGGGCGCGGAGAGGCCGTCGAGCAGTAACATCGGCATGTACCGCGTGCAGCTCGTCGACCGGCAGACGATGGTCATGCACTGGCACATGCACCACGACGGCGCCGCGCACTGGCGGAGTTGGAAGCGGAAGGGAAAGCCGATGCCCGTCGCCATCTGCCTCGGCGGCGAGGGCGTGCTCCCCTACGCGGCGACGGCGCCGCTGCCGCCGGGAATGAGCGAGCTGCTCCTCGCGGGGTTCCTCAACCGGCGCGGCATCCCCATGGTCCGCGCGAAGACGGTCCCCTTGCGCGTGCCCGCGAACAGCGAGATCGTGATCGAGGGGTGGGTCGACACGACGTGCGGCCCGATCGGCTACGACCCGCGCACCGGCGACGCCCTCGGCGGCGGCGCTGCGTTCGAGGGCCCCTTCGGCGACCACACGGGCTACTACTCGCTCCCCGACCGCTACCCGCTGCTGCGCGTCACGGCGGTCACGCACCAGAGGAACGCGATCTACCCGACGACGATCGTCGGCCCGCCGCCGCAGGAGGACTACTACCTCGGCAAGGCGACGGAGCGGATCTTCCTCCCGCTCCTGAGGACGATCGTGCACGACATCGTCGACTACCACCTGCCGCTCTTCGGCTGCTTCCACAACTGCGCGTTCGTGAAGATCCGGAAGGAGTACCCGCTGCAGGCGCGCCGGGTCATGCACTCGATCTGGGGCGCGGGGCAGATGGCGTGGACGAAATTCATCGTGGTCGTGGATGACGACGTGAACGTGCACGACGAGGAGGCCGTCTGGCGCGCCGTGTTCGCGAACTGCGATTTCGGGAAGGATCTCGAGGGGGTCCGGGGGCCGCTCGACATCCTCGACCACGCGGCGCCGCGGCTCGGCGCGGGCGGGAAGCTCGGCATCGACGCGACGCGGAAGATCGCGGGGGAGGAGCCCCCGGGCCCCCGGAGCCCCCCCACATCGAGCGCCCGGGCCGGCGGCGAGCTCCTCCCGGAGTTCGGGCACGGTCGGCTCGCGTTCGTCGCGGTCGAGAAGAACGCGGCGGGAGACGGCGGCCGCGCGATCGAGGCGGCGTGGGAGCGGACGGGCGCGGACTTCGTGATCGCGGTGGACCACGGCGCGAACCTCGCGGACCCGGACGACGTGTTCTTCCGTTGGTGCGCGAACGCGGACCCCTCGCGCGACCTCCACGCGCGGGACGGCCGGATCGGCTTCGACGCGACGGCGAAGGTGAAGGGCGACGAGCGGAACGGGCAGCCGGTGCGCGACTACCCGCCGCCGCTCGCGATGTCGGAGGAGGCGAAACGGCTCGTGAAGGAGCGCTGGGAGCAGTACGGGTTCGGCCGGTAGGGAGGCGGGGCGGCAGGCGCGCCCCGAGGCCGCGCGGGCGTCCTGCGCAGCGCTTGAGCACGCCCGTAGAATCCGCCGCATGTACGTCACGCAGCCCCCGATCGAAGTCGGCAGCCACCCCGGCCGCGGCACCTGGCGCTGCCTCCAGTGCAACTGGCGCGTGAAGCTCGAGACCGACTGGGCGCCGCTCCCCCCTTGCGGCGGCGACTGCGCGAAGGACAAGAACGTGGATCCGAAGCGCGCCCGCTACGCCCGCGTCCGCGGCCTCATGGAGTGACGGCTACCCGGCCGCGTGGCGGCTTCCCGCGGTCACCCACCACCGGAAGAGTCCGGCCAACGCCAGGGCAAGGAGTCCCGCCGCCATGGCGACGATCCACCAGACGCGGGCCGCCCGCCGTCGCAGGGCTGCGGAACGAGTTCCGCACCCCGATCGCTCCAACGCGTTGTCCGCCATGGGGTTGCCGCGTCCGCGCACGTTAACCGTCAACCTGAAACTCCGCCGGAGACGATGAACTGCATCACTGCGCGCGACTCCGCGCGAACGGGGGTCACGCGCTCCTTCGGGAAGATCACCACGCTGCCGGCGAAGTTGTAGGACTGCGGGAAGTAGACCGCGACCGAGTCCTTGCGGTCGAGCCAGGCGAGGTCGTCGCGCGTGATGAAGCCCAGCGCCTCCCCGCCGATCTCGCCGAGCGACACGATCACCGGCGAGTGCAGGTTCCTCCGCTCCCCCACGAACGCCTCCATCAGGTCCCGGATCGACGAGTAGAACACCTTCGCGAGCGGCAGCCGCTGGAACACGCGGTCCATGAGGTTCACCGCCCACCGCGTGAGGATGTTCGACGCGAGGAGGCCGACGAGGGTCACCCCCACCACCGTGCAGGCCACGCCGAGCCCCGGCACGTGGAACCCGAACCACGCCCTCGTGTCGAACAGGTTGTCGATCTTCACGAAGAGCCACCAGAGCACGTAGACCGTCGCCGCGACGGGCACCACGAAGAGGAGGCCTCGGAGGAAGCTCTTGACCAGCATGCCGCTAGCGTAGCCCGGCCCCCGGACCCCCCCGGGATATAGTTCTCCCTGTGAACTACCTCGCCCACGGGCGCGACATCCTCGACCGGCCGTACGAGCTCGCCGGCACCGCTCTGCCCGACTGGCTCGCCGCCTGCGACCGCGGCGCGCGGCTCAGGCGCGGCGCCGTCGCCGCCGCCATGGGCGACCTCGCCCAGGGGGTCCGACGCCACCTGCGCGAGGACGCGTGGTTCCACGGGACGCAGGCGTTCCTCGAGGTCAGCGGCATCCTCGCCCGCGGCCTGCGCGAGGGCGACCCGCACGCGCGCGCGGCCTTCTACGGCCACGTCCTCACCGAGATGCTCCTCGACGCGGCGCTGATCGCGGAGCGGCCCGACCGCCTCGACGCCTACTACGCGGCGCTCGACGAGATCGACCCGCGCCGGATCGACGCCGTCGCGGCCTCATGGACGACCGCGCCGCCGCGGGGCCTTCTCGCGTTCATCGATCTCTTCCGCCGCACCCGCTTCCTCGAGGGCTACGCGACCGACGCGGGCCTCCTCGCCCGCCTGGAGGGGGTTGCACGGCGGGTCGGCGCGCCGCTGCCGCGCGGCACCGCGGACGTCATCCCCGGCGCGCGCCGGCTCGTGACCGGGCGCGCGAAGGACCTCCTCGCGGAGCCCGCGGCATGACGCCCGCGCTGCTCCTGCTCGCGCGCCACGGCGAGACCGACTGGAACCGGGAGCGCCGCGCCCAGGGCCACACCGACATCCCGCTGAACGACGAGGGCCGCCGCCAGGCACGCGAGCTCGCCCTCCGGCTCCGGTCCTTCGAGATCCACGCGCTCGTCGCGAGCGACCTCTCCCGCGCGGCCGAGACCGCGCGGATCGTCGGCGACGCGATCGGCCTCTCGCCCGTCCTCTCGCCCGCGTGGCGCGAGATCGGCCTCGGCGCGCTCGAGGGGCGCGAAGGCACCCACCGCCAGTTCGGCGAGCTCGTCACCGCGGCCGCGCGGCAGGCGGCGCCCCTCGCGGAGGGCGCGGAGACCTTCGCCGCGTTCGAGGCGCGGATCCTCTCGGGCTACGAGCGGCTCGCGCGCGGGCACGCAGGCCGGACGGTCTGCGTCGTGAGCCACGGCGGCACGCTGAAGACGCTCATCGCGCACCTCGTCGGGCTGCCCGCCGAGCGGATCGAGCGCCTCTCGCTGCGCGCCAACGCGGGGCTCTCCGTGGTGGATTTCCGCCACGGCCGGCCGCAGCTCACGATGATCAACGACACGCGCCACCTGGAGGGCCCATGGACAAGCTGATGCGGGACATCCAGGGCGACCTCTGCGCGGGGCTCGAGGCGCTCGACGGAAGGGGTCGCTTCGGACGCGACGAGTGGAGAAGAAAGGGGGGCGGGGGGGGATTGACCCGCGTCCTCGAGGGCGGCGCGGTCCTCGAGAAGGCGGGCGTGAACTTCTCCCTCGTCCACGGGAACCTCCCCGAGGCGTTCGCGAAGGAGATCCCGGGATCCGGCGCCGCGTTCACGGCGACGGGCGTCTCGCTGGTGCTCCACCCGGAGAGCCCCCACGTCCCCACGGCCCATATGAATTTCCGGTACCTGGAGCACGGGGACAAACGCTGGTTCGGCGGCGGCGCCGACCTCACCCCCTACTACTTCCACGGCGAGGACAAGGAGCATTTCCACGGCGTGTGGAAGCGCGTGTGCGAGGAGTTCCCGGACGTCGGGGACTACCCGGCGTGGAAGGAGGCGTGCGACCGGTACTTCTTCCTCCCCCACCGCGGCGAGCGGCGCGGGGTCGGCGGGATCTTCTTCGACTACCTCTTCGTGGACGACGGGGAGCGGCGCGCGCGCGTGGCGGAGTTCGTGGCGCGCGCGGGCCGCGCGTTCCTCGACGCGTACGTGCCGATCGCGAAGCGGCGGATGGGGACGCCCGTGACGGAGGGGGAGCGCCGGTGGCAGGAGATCCGCCGGGGCCGCTACGTGGAGTTCAACCTGCTCTACGACCGGGGCACGACGTTCGGCCTCCGGACGGGCGGCCGCACGGAGTCGATCCTCATGTCCTTGCCCCCGCGGGCGCGCTGGGACTACGCCGGGACCCCCGCCCCCGGCACCCCCGAATGGGCCCTCCTGAGGGAACTTCAGGTCAACGGTTAACGTGCGCGGCCGGCGCAAGTCGGGTGGCGCCAGTCACTTGGGCCGCGCGGGGTGCGGAATGCGTTCCGCACGCGGAGCCGGGCGGGAGCCCGCGCGGGCGACAAGGATCCCCCCGATGATGACCGCGGCGCCGAGCGCCTCGCGGGGGCCCATCGCCTCGCCGAAGAAGTGCCAGGCGAGCAGCGCGGCGCCGATCGGCTGCACGAGCAGCGTCACCGACGAGAACGACGCCGGCAGGTGGCGGAGCGCGTAGGCGACAAGCCCCTGCCCGAGCACGTGCGACACGAGCGCGAGGCCGAGGAGGTCGAGCCAGCACCGCGCGGTGCGCGGCAGGAACGCCTCGCCCGTCAGGAGACAGAGCGGGAGCAGCACGGCCGCTGCCGCGGACGCGCTCCACGCGAGCACGGTCACGGTCGAGAAGTCCTCCCGCACCCGGCTGATCGCGAGGATGTACGACGCGTAGAAGACCGCCGTCAGGAGGCCGAGACCGTCCCCGCGCAGCCGGTCCCGCCCCGCCCCGGCGCTCTCCCCGGCGAGGAGCGCCATGCCGAGGAGCGCCACCGCCATCCCGGCGAGGAAGAGCCGGCCGAATGCGCGCCGGTAGAGCACGAACCCGCCGAGCGTCACGAACACGGGCGCGAGGTTCGCGAGGAGCGTCGCGTTCGCGACCGTCGTGAAACGGATGGACCAGTGCCACGTCCCGAGGTCCGCTGCGAACCAGAGCCCCGGCGCGACGAGGCGGAGGACGTGCCGGCGCGAGGCCGGCCTTGGGCTCCGCTCCCATGCCGTCCAGACCCACATCAGCGGCGCCGCGAGCGCGAGCCGCCAGAACGCGGTCGAGACCGGCCCGACCTCCGACCAGCGGACGAAGATCGGCGCGAACGCGATGCCCGCGCCGCCGAGGACGAGCGCAAGGAGCGCCGCCCTCTCCGAACGCGTGTCGCCCCCCACGGGGACCGGATTCTACCGGCGCCCCCGTCCCCGGCGCACGCTACCCTTCCGCCCGTGGCCCCCCGCGCCCCCCTCCTTCTGCTCCTCGCGGCGTGCGCGACGACGCCGCCGCCCGCCCCGGCGGGCCCCGCGAGCTGCGTCGTCGCCGTCGCCCTCGCGACGCGCGCCGACCGCGAGCCGCACGAGGGCCGCCCGCGGACCGCCTACTTCGTGAAGCTCGCCGACGGGGGCGACGCCGCGTCGCAGCCCCTCCTGCTGCGCTCGGACTACGAGAAGGACGGCATCCTCTACCTCACGAACGCCGCGCCCGGCCGCTACGCCGCGGTCGCTTGCTACGGCAAGGGGATGGACCGCCAGTGGACCGCCTACTTCCCCGAGGACATGATCCGCGCGACCGAGCGGGATGTGCCGGAGGGCAAGGTCGTGCTCCTCGGCTCCTATGACGTCGGACTCCGCTCGATCTCGACGCAGGGGGACGCGGCGCAGCAGCACTACCTCCGCGTGATCTTCCCGGACTGGGAGAAGCGGAGCGCCGCGCTGAAGCTCTTCACGCGCGACGAGCACGCGTGGGGCGGACCGTGGCACGAAGGCGACGCGGGGGCCGCGCTCGCGCGGATGAAGGACCGCCTCGGCCCCGCGTGGGCGGGCCGCTTCGTCGAGTAGATCCGGTGGGGCTCCGGGGCCCCCCGACCTACTCGATCTCGGCGAGCCGCTCGATGATCCCCTGCGCGGCCTCGGCCACCGCGGGCCCGTCCATCGCGAACCGCGCGCCCGCGACGGCGAAGAGCTCCGGCAGCGGCCGGCTCCCGCCGAGCGCGAGCGCCGCGCGGTAGCCCTCGATCGCCGCCTCGCGGTCGCGCCGGAACCGCTGCCAGATCTGGAGCGACCCCAGCGCCGCGATCCCGTACTCGATGTAGTAGAAGGGGTAGCGGAAGAGGTGGAGCTGCTGGTGCCAGTCGATCGCCTGCGCATCCTCGAGGCCCGTCCAGTCGACGAAGGGCTCGAAGCGGCGGCGCAGCGCCTTCCACGTCTCGCGGCGCTCCGCGCGCGTGTGGCCCGGGTGCGTGTAGAGCCAGTGCTGGAACGCGTCGATCGTCGCGACCCACACGAAGAGCCAGAGGCGCTGCTCGAGAAGCTGGATCGCGGCGGCGCGCGCCTCGTCGGCGGGCAGCCCTTCCTCGAAGTGCTCGAGGCCGAAGAGCTCCATCGTCATGCTCGCGACCTCGCAGAACTCCATCGGCGCGTGCGCGAGCTCGGGCACCGGCTCCTCGCGGGTCGCGATGGTGTGGAAGGCGTGCCCCCCCTCGTGGAGGAGCGTCTTCACGTCGGCGTAGCGGCCCACGGAGTTCGCGAAGATGAACGGCAGCCGGATGTCGAAAACCTCGGCGTTGTAGCCGCCCGGCGCCTTGCCCGGCCGCGCCATCAGGTCGAGGAGGCCGTTCCTCACGAGGATCTCGAACTCCTCCTCGAAGCCCGGGTCGACGGCGCGGAAGAGGCCCCGGCCGAGCCCGACGAGGCCGGGCTCGTCCGAGAACGCCGGCGGCGACGTGCGGCCGTCGGGACGCGCGACGCGATCCCAGGGCCGCAGCGCGTCGATGCGGAGCGCCCGCTTGCGCCGCTCCATCCGCGCGGTGAGCGGCGGAACGACGTGGCGCTCGACGGCCTCGTGGAACTGCGCGCACTCCCCGGGCCCGTAGTCGAAGCGCTGGAGGTCCCGGAACCGGAACTCGCGGTAGTCGGCGCAGCCGGCGTTCGTCGCGATCCGGTGGCGGACCGCGAGGAGCCCGTCGAAGATCGCCTCCGTCTCCGCCGCGTCCGCGGCGCGTGCGGCCGCGAGCGCCATGTACGCGTCCTTCCGCGCGGCCCGGTCGGGGTCCTCGAGGAGTGCCGCGCACTCCTGCTCCCGCATCGCCTTCCCGCGGCACGACACGGTGCGGCGGCCCACGAGCCGCGCGTACTTCAGCGCGAGCTCCTCCTCGTCGGAGAGCAGCGAGACGTTCGCCTCGCGGAAGAGCGCCTGGGCGGCGGCGAGGTTCCGGTCGAGCATCGCGTAGCGCGGGCCGACCCTGCCGCGGAAGGGGCTCTCGAGATACCGGCGCCGGAAGCCGTCCTCGAGGCGGCGCCAGCGCGGGACGACCTCCTTCTCGAACGCGAGGTGCGCATCGCGCGCGGCCGCGTCTGTCGTGTCGCGGGTCATCGCGATCCGGCGCCTCTGGCGCGCGGCGCGGAACGCCCGCGCGAGGTCGCTCCAGTCGAGGATCCACGCCTCGAAGGCCGCGGGATTGCCGACCGGCCGCGCGATGAGCTGCGCCGCGAGCTCCTCGAGCGCTGCGGGGTCGGCGGCGTCGAACGTCTCGGGCACGAAGCGCCGCGGCGGCGCGGCGACGTCAGGTTCGTACGTGATGTCCACGGTCATTCCCTCCCTCGATCCGTGATGATACGCGCCGAACGGCCGAACGTCAGGTAGTTCCACGCCCACTGGCAGAGGACCAGCACCTTGTTGCCGAAGAGGACGAGGTTCACGAGGTGGACGAAGAGCCACGCGAGCCAAGCCGGGAATCCCGTGAGCCTGAGCCGGCCGAAGTCCGCGACCGCCGCCGCGCGCCCGATCACGGCCATCGTCCCGCGGTTCCTGTAGCGGAACGCCGCCTCCGCCCTGCCGAGGATCCTGCGCGCGACGTAGTCCCCCATCTGCATCGCGACCGGCGCGAGGCCCGGGAACCCCGTTGCCGCCAGGTCGCCGATCACGAAGATCTCGGGACGCCCCGGCAGCGACAGGTCCGGATTCACCTTCACCCGCCCGGCGCGGTCGGTCTCGGCGCCGAGCATCGCCCCGAGGGGCGAAGCGCGAACGCCCGCGGCCCAGACGACGGTCCGCGCGAGCACGACCTCCGTCGCCCCGTCGCGCGCGAGCACGACCGTGCCCTCGGCGATCTCCTTCACGCCCGTCGACGTGCGCACGTCGACGCTCAGGCGCGCGAGGTCGCGCGCGGCCGCGGCGGAGAGCCGCTCGGGGAAGCCGCCGAGCACGCGCGGGCCCATCTCGACGAGAAGGATCCGTGCGCGCGAAGGGTCGATCGACCGGAACTCGCGCCGGAGCGTGAACCGCGCGATCTCGCCGAGCGCGCCGGCAAGCTCGACGCCCGTCGGCCCGCCGCCCACGACCACGAACGTGAGCAGCGCATCCTGCTCCGCGGCGTCGAGCGCGTTCTCCGCGGCCTCGAAGGCGGTGAGGATCCGGCCCCGGAGCCCCACCGCATCCTCCACGCTCTTGAGCCCGGGCGCCCGCGCCTCCCACGCGTCGTTGCCGCGGTAGTCGGTCCTCATCCCCGCCGCGACGACGAGCCGGTCGTACGGGAGCGTCCGCGGGACGCCGGACGCGAGCACCTTGACCTCCCGCCGCTCGAGGTCGAAGCCCGTCGCCTCGCCGAGGAGCACGCGGACGTTTCGGTGCCGCCGCAGGATGTGCCGGAGCGGGACCGCGATGTTGCCCGGCGAGAGGCCGCCGGTCGCGACCTGGTAGAGGAGCGGCTGGAAGAGGTGGAAGTTGCGCCGGTCGACGAGGGTCACCTCGGCCGCGGAGCCGCGGATCCGCATCGCGGCGTGGAGGCCCCCGAAGCCCCCCCCGATGATGACCACCCGCATCGCGCCCACGTTGACGCGCTACCGGTTCCCCGCCATCCACGCGGCCGCGAAGTCGACGATCGCGCGCTGCGGGAAGAGGCGCGCCTCGGCGCACGCCACGCGGCCCGCCGGCGCGCCGAAGGCCTCGCCGATCTCGCCGAAGTCGTCCATCCTGAGGTCGAAGTCCCGGTAGGTCGTCCATCCGCGCGGGAGCGGCGCGCCGTCCTCGATCTCGCGCATCCCGCCCCACAGGTGCTCCGCGAGGTGAAGCGACGTGTTTCGCGCGTGGCCGACGCCGAGGAGGAGGACGTGGGCACCCATCCCGTAGAGCGATCCGAGGGGGCTCCGGGGGCCGAGGCCGAAGTCGAGCGGGTGGTCCCCGGCGATCCGCGAGGCCAAGGGCCCGCGCGCCGCGAACGAGACCTTCGGATGCGCGCTCCGCAGCACGCCGGGGAGGCTCCGGAAGCACTCGGCGACCCTGCCCACGCCCCGCGTCGGCGTCGCCTTCGGGTCGAACGGCGGCATCGACGACCGGATCGTCCCCCACCACGCCTCCGGCACCGGCGGGTCGGTCCAGTACGCGGGCTCCGAGTACTCCGCCGAGAACGCCGGCATCACGAGCGTGCCCCCGGGCCCGAGCGCGCGCGTGAGCGCCTCGATGACGGCGACCGGGCCGCCCGAGACCCAACCGAGCGCCGAGAGCGAGGAGTGGACGAGGAGCGTCATGCCGGGAAGGACGCCGAGCGCGCCGAGGCCGCGCGCGAGCGTCTCCACCGTCGCCGGCTCCCGCGCGCGCCGGACCGCATCCGCCTCGCTCATGCCGGCCCAGTTTCCCCGATTTTGGGAGGCCCTGTAGAATCACCGGTCTTGCGGGCGGCTAGCTCAGCTGGCTAGAGCGCACGGATCACACCCGTGAGGTCGGGGGTTCGAGTCCCTCGCCGCCCACCACACGCCCGTGCCTGCCCCCCTGTCCTCACCGCCGAAGGGCCCCGTCGAGGCGGCCCTGCGGCTGGACCGCTGGTTCGCGGAGTGCCCGTCGGCGGCCGTCGCCTTCTCGGGCGGCGTCGATTCCGCCCTCGTCGCGTTCTGGGCGCGCCGCGTTCTCGGCCGCGAGCGGATGGCCGCGTGGACCGCCGACTCGCCGAGCCTCAAGCGGAGCGATCTCGACGCCGCGCGGGCGTTCTGCCTCGCGCACGACATCCCGCTCTCCGTCCTCGAGACGCGCGAGATCGACGACCCCGCCTATGCGAGCAACCCCATCGACCGGTGCTTCCACTGCAAGAAGACCCTCTACCGCGCGCTCCTCGCGGAGCTGCGCGGGAAGGGCGCGTGGATCTGCAGCGGCGCGAACTTGGACGACCTCGGCGACTTCCGCCCGGGCCTCACCGCCGCGGAGGAGGCCTCGGTGCGGCATCCCCTCCTCGAGTGCGGCGTCGGGAAGGAGACGATCCGCGCGCTCGCGAGATCCGCCGGGCTCGCCGTCTGGGACAAGCCCGCGAGCCCCTGCCTGAGCTCGCGGATCCCCTACGGCCAGCCGGTGACGGCGGAAAAGCTCGCCCGGATCGAGGCGGCCGAGGCCTGGCTCGCCGCGCGGGGATTCCCGGTCTGCCGCGTCCGGCACGACGGCGCCGCGGCGCGGATCGAGGTGCCTGCGGAGCGGATCCCCCTCCTCGCCCCCCACCTCGGCGATCTCCGCGATGCCCTCTCGGCGCTCGGGTTCCTTGGCGTCGAGATCGACCCGGAGGGCTTCGTCTCCGGGAAGCTCAACCGGGCGATCGGGAGCAAGGGCGCCGCGCGCTGACCCATGAGCGACGTCGATCTCGACTTCCAGCGGCCGGAGCGCCTCGGCTTCCCGGAGATCGTCTACGGCGAACGGAAGTCCGTGGCGCAGCTCCGGGAGATCGCCGCGCGCCACGAGGAGCGCGGCGCGAACCTCCTCGTGACCCGCTGCTCGGCCGAGCAGGTCGAGGGGCTCTCCGGCGACTACGATCCGGTATCCCGTACATTTGTATGCATGCGGGCCGCGCCCGAGCCGCAGGTGGGCCTCGTCGGCGTCGTCTACGCGGGCAGCTCCGACGCGCCCGTGGCGCGCGAGGGCATCGTGACCCTCCGCTTCCTCGGCTGCGAGACGCGCGAGTTCGGAGACTGCGGCGTGGCGGGCGTGCACAGGCTCCTCGCCCACAGGGACGCGCTACTCCCTTGCCGCGTGCTCATCTGCTGCGCCGGGTTCGAGGGGGCGCTGCCGTCGGTGCTTGGCGGCATCGCGCCGCAGCCGATCATCGCGGTGCCCACGAGCGTCGGCTACGGCGTGGCGAGCGGCGGGCACGCGGCGCTCCACGGCATGCTCGCGAGCTGCGCCTCGGGCATCACGGTCATGAACATCGACAACGGCTGCGGCGCCGCGATGGCCGCGGTGCGGATCCTCCGGCAGCTCCGCCGCGGGTAGCTCTACCGCCGCCGCGCGACGAACTCCGCGAGCTCCCTGCGGAACGGCTCCCCGCGCGCGCCGAAGATGTCCTCGAACAGCAGGGGCCGCGACGACGCCGTCCGGCGTTCCGCCTTGACGTACTCCTGAAGCCCCTCGCGGCGGCGCTCGAAGAGGAAGCCGCAGAGGGCGAGCGCCTCCTCGTAGTTCCGGGGGCCATCGAGGAGGAACTCGCCGTAATCCTCGATCCGGATCAGCCGGTCGACATCGAGGCCGTCCAGCAACAGGCGCCCGATCCCAGGGGGGCGCGGGGGCACGGCGTCCGGGTCGAGCGTCTCGAAGAGCTGCGCGAGCCCCTCGGAGAGCCACGGGCTGTGCGACGGCACCGTCACGTCGCGCGCGGTCTCCATGAACCAGTGCACGGTCTCGTGCCGGAGCACGTCGATCGCGTCCCTCGGGACGAACACCGCGCCGTGGAGCGGGTCCGTATAGCCGTGCAGGTTGCCCGCGGCACCCCGGTCGAGCCGCGCCGCGGCGCCGGCGTAGGCCTGGAGGCTCGCCACGTCGGGGAAGACGACCACGACCATCCGCTCGAAGCGCGGCACGCCGAGCAGGTCCTTGTACCCCGCCTCGAGCGCGTCGCGGAACCCGCGCACCCGCGCCTCCGCCTCCCGCGCCGTGGCGACGTCCTCCGCGACCACGATGAGCGCGTCCTCGTCCACGCCGACGACCGCATCCCGGAAGTGCGGCTCGACCCGCTCGCGCCACCGCTCCGCCTCCCCGCCCCCGATCCAGCGCAGGACGAGGAACACGGCGGCGAAGGGCAGCGCGACGAGCGCGACCCGCACCCCCGTGCTCATCGACGGAGCCTCTCGCTCGCCTCCTTCAGGACACGGCGCTCCTCGTCGGTCAGCGCGGCCATCCCCTCCCGGTTCACCTTGTCGAGGATCCGGTCCACCTCCCCGCGCAGCTCGTCGGCCGCGCGCCGCTTCGCCTGCTGTCTCCGCCAGCGCTGGCGCGCGCGCCACCGCTCGAACGCCGATGCGATGCCGCCGAACCGGTCCCCGTAGCGCCAGTAGAGGAGCGCATAGAGCCCGCCCGCGACGTGCGCGGCGTGCGCGATGCCGTCCGCCTGCTGGAACAGGCTGTAGACCCCGATGAACCCGAGGACGGCGGCCAGCGCCCAGAGCGGCGCGGGGAAGAACAACATGACGAGGACCGTCATGCGCGGGTACCAGAGCGCCGCGAGGATGAGCACGCCGAAGTCGAACCCGCTCGCGCCGACCATCGGCATCCGCGTGTCCTGGATCGCCGACAGCAGGAGGAATCCGAACGCCCCCGCGACGACGGTGCCGAGGGCGAAGAGGAGGTAGCGGGTCGTGCCGATCCGCTGCTCCACGAGCCGCCCGAAGAAGTAGATCCCGACGCAGTTCCAGAGGAGATGCCCGATGCCCGGGGCGTGGAGGAGCGCGTAGGTCGCGAGCTGCCAGATCCGGAACCGGTGGAGCACGTCGGTCGGCGAGAGAGCGAGGAGGCGGAAGATCGCGCGGTGGAGGTCGAGGTCGGCGGAGGCCACCATCGCCATCCCGAGGTGGATCCCCGCGAGGCCGATGAGGATCGCCTTCGTGGCGGGATACGTGGACCAGAACCCGGTGCCCCTGCCCTCTCCGGCGCGCCAGTAGTCGCGATCCGACATCCGCGGGGAGTATACCGGCCCCTGCCGCCGCTGGTCCCCCCTCGCCCCCCCCGGTACACTTCCGGAACGACAGCAGAGGAGGACCGCGTGCGCGAGACCGGACGCTATCCCGAATTCAAGTTGCCCGTCCCGAGCGATCTCGAGATCGCGCAGGACGCCACGTGCGACCCGATCCTCTCGGTCGCGGAGCGCGTCGGCCTGAACGAGAGCGACCTCGACCTCTACGGCCGCTACAAGGCGAAGATCCACCTCGACGTGCGCGACCGCCTGAAGGGCCGCCCGCACGGCAAGTACATCGACGTCACGGCGATCACGCCGACGCCCTTGGGCGAGGGCAAGACGACGACGACCGTCGGCCTCTCGCAGGGGCTCGGGCGTCTCGGGAAGAAGGTCTTCACCTGCATCCGCCAGCCGAGCATGGGGCCGACCTTCGGGATCAAGGGGGGGGCCGCGGGGGGCGGCTACAGCCAGGTGATCCCGATGGAGGACTTCAACCTCCATCTCACGGGCGACATCCACGCGGTCTCGGCCGCGCACAACCTGCTCTCGGCCGCGATCGACAACCACGTCTACCACGGCAACGCGCTCGGCCTCGACCCCTTCTCGGTCACGTGGCCGCGCGTCCTCGATCTCAACGACCGCGCGCTCCGGAGGATCGTCGCCGGCCTCGGCGGCAAGGAGAACGGCGCGCCGCACGAGTCCGGGTTCGACATCGCGGTGGCCTCCGAGGTGATGGCGGTCCTCGCGCTCGCAACGGACCTCCGGGACCTCCGCGCGCGCCTCGGCCGGATCGTCGTCGGGACGACGAAGGACAGCAGGCCCGTCACGGCGGAGGACCTGAAGGTCGCGGGCGCGATGACCGTGCTCCTGAAGGACGCGCTCATGCCGACGCTCCTCCAGACGCTCGAGCACACGCCGGCGCTCGTCCACGCGGGGCCGTTCGCGAACATCGCGCACGGGAACTCCTCGATCATCGCCGACCAGATCGCGCTCCGGCTCGGCGACTTCGTCGTCACCGAGTCGGGCTTCGGCGCCGACATCGGGATGGAGAAGTTCATGGACATCAAGTGCCGCGCGAGCGGGCTCACGCCCGACTGCGTGGTGCTCGTGGCGACGATCCGCGCGCTCAAGATGCACGGCGGCGCGGGCAACGTCGTGGCCGGCAAGCCGCTGCCGAAGGAGATCGCCGAGGAGAACCTCGCGGCGCTCGAGAAGGGCTTCGCGAACCTCGCGGCGCACATCCGGATCGCGCGGCTCTTCGGCGTGCCCGTCGTGGTGGCGGTGAACCGCTTCGCGGCAGACACCGACAAGGAGGTCGCGTTCCTCGAGAAGGCGGCGAAGGACGCGGGCGCCTACCGGGCGGTCATGACCGACCACTGGGCGAAGGGGGGCGCGGGGGCGGTCGACCTCGCGAAGGCGGTCCTCGAGGCGTGCGAGCAGAAGAAGGAGTTCCGCTTCCTCTACGACCTCGACCTCCCGATCCGCGACAAGATCGAGATCATCGCCACGAAGGTCTACGGCGCCGACGGCGTCGACTTCCTGCCGGCCGCGGACAAGAAGGTCAAGCTCTACACGCAGCTCGGCTACGGGAGGCTCCCGATCTGCATGGCGAAGACCCACCTCTCGCTCTCCCACGAGCCGTCGTGGAAGGGCGTGCCGAAGAACTTCCGCCTCCCGATCCGCGACATCCGCGCGAGCGTCGGGGCGGGATTCCTGTACCCGCTCTGTGGTGACATGAGGACGATGCCCGGGCTTCCCTCGCGGCCGGCGTTCGAGGCGGTCGACCTCGACATCGAGACCGGGCGCGTGCGGGGCCTCTTCTGAGGAGCTAGGCCATGGCGGAATCCCTCGAGCGCATCCCCTTCTTCCGCGCGCTGGGCGACAACGAGCGCGCGCTCGTCGATCCGATCTCCCGCCGGAAGAGCTACGCGGCGGGCGAGACGATCTTCAAGGAGGGCGACCCCCCGGGCCCCCTCCGCATCCTCGTCAAGGGCCTCGTCTCCTTCCGCCAGCGCCAGTACGGCCACGAGGGCGACGCGACGCTCGGCACGGTCGCCGCGGAAGGCGAGCTCTTCGGCATCTCGGCGCTCCTCGGCGCCAAGGAACGGTACTTCTACACGGCGGTCTGCCTCGAGCCGACCGAGGTGATCGAGCTCGATGGGCCGAAGCTCATGCGTCTCTGCGAGGAGCAGCCGATCGCGGGGATCCGGATCATGCGGCGGCTCACCGAGGTCCTCGCGCACCGGCTCGTCGCGACGCGCGAGCAGATCCGCAGCCGCGTGCGGCCGGGCTTCATCTCGCACGGGTAGGACCCTGGCCTTCCGGCCGAGGGAGAGGGCGGGCCGCGCCCCTGCGGCTTCCGGCTCCTCCTCCCCCTCCGCGTCGCTGCGCGTCCGCTTCCGATCCGACCCTCGAAGGCTGGCCTCTGCCCCCGGCCCCCCTTACGATCTCGCTCCATGAGCGCGAAGATCATCGACGGCAAGGCGATCGCGAACGACATCCGCGCCGAGGTCGCGCGCGGCGTGGAGAAGCTGAAGCGCGAGCGCGGCGTCACGCCGGGGCTCGCGACGGTCCTCGTCGGCGACAACCCCGCGTCCCACAAGTACGTCTCGATGAAGCGCAAGGCGTGCGCCGAGGCGGGCATCGAGAGCTACCACTACGAGCTCCCGAAGACCGTCGCGCCCGAGGAGGTCCTCGCGCTGGTCCGGAAGCTCGGCGCGGATCGCGGCGTCCACGGGATCCTCGTCCAGCTCCCGCTGCCGTTCGACGACCGCCCGGTCCTCGAAGCCGTCCCGCTGTCGAAGGACGTGGACGGGTTCCACCCGCTGAACATCGGTGCGCTCGCGATGAAGGGGCGCGAGCCGGACTTCGCCCCCTGCACGCCGGCCGGGGTGATCGAGCTGCTCGACCGGTCGGGGACGAGGATCGCGGGTGCCGACGCGGTCGTCCTCGGCCGCTCGAACATCGTCGGCATGCCCGTGGCGCTCCTGCTCGTCGCGCGCGACGCGACCGTCACCGTCTGCCACTCGAAGACGCGGTCCATCGAGGAGGTCTGCCGCCGCGCGGACATCCTCGTGGCGGCGATCGGCCGGGCGCGCTTCGTCAAGGGGAGCTGGGTCAAGCCCGGCGCGACCGTCATCGACGTGGGCACGAACATGATCGAGGATCCCAAGGCGACGGGCGGGAAGCGGCTCGTCGGCGACGTCGACTTCGAGGCCGCCTCGCAGGTGGCCGGCCGGATCACGCCCGTGCCGGGCGGCGTCGGTCCGATGACGATCGCGATGCTGCTCAGGAACACGCTCCGGAGCGCGGAGCGGAGCTAGGGCAGCCTACCTCGGCGCGCCCATCCGGCGGAGGGCCGCCGCGGCCGCCGCGGCCCGACGCGCGTCCCCCTTGGCGGCAAGGTCCTTGAGGAGCGCCTCCGCCGCGGGCGTCTCGATGGCCTCGAGCACCTTGATCGCGCGGAGGCTCCGCCGGAGCCGCCCCGGCTCCTCCACCTGACGCAGGGCTGCGACCACCCGTCGGCGCGCCTCGGGCGGGAGCGCATCGAGGTCGAGCCCCGCGAGGTACTCCTCCGCCTCCGGGCCGGCGCCGACGATCCGCCGCTGCGCGAGGTCGCGCACGAAGGGATCGTCGTCCGAGAGCATCCGCACATACCGCCCCAGGTCCTCGGCGGTCCGGGGCTCGGGCGTGAACCGCCCCGCGAGGAACGCGACAGCCGCGTCGCCCTGGCCGGCGAGTTTCCGCGCGGCGCGATCCCCGTCGTGGTCCGTCGTCAGCATCTCGCCCCAGAGCTCGTTGAGACGTTCCTCCGGCAGGGGCTCGAAGTCCTCCCACGGCCGCACGCGGCCCGCGTGGACGACGTTCCCGCCCGGCAGATCGATCACGAACGCGAGCGCCTCCTCCCCGATCCTGTGCGCCGACGCCTCCGGCGGCGGGTAGAGGAGGACGAGTCGCCCGCCGAGGCACGCCGCGGCCATCGGACGCGGCTCGAAGAGCCCCTGGACGCGTACCTCGGTCGCGTGGAGCCGCCGGCCCTCCCCGGGCGAGAACCGGTGCAGCCGCAGCGTGGCGTCCTTGCCGTGCTCCACGCAGAGGACCGCGTCCCGGCGCGCGTCGTAGGCCATCGCCGCGGCGTCCACCCCGTCGAGGTCGTTCACGACGGACCACCGCCGCTCCGCGAGGTCGAGCGCATAGAGGTAGCCGAGGTCGTGCCGCGTCGCGAGGAGCAGGCGGCCGCGCCGCGTGTCGATCGCGAGCGCGCAGGGCTCCCGCACCTGCGGCAGGGTGTCGGGCACGCGCAGCACCTCGGGTCGCCGGCTCGCCAGGGGGTACCGGATCAGGACGCCCGCGCGCAGGAGGTAGAGGTCGCCCCGCTCGGCGTCCTCGACCGCGGCGCTCGACACCGCAAGCACGTCCAGCAACGGCACCTGCCGAGTGAGGATCGGCCCCAGGGGCGTCCACTCGCCGAAGGAGGCGCGGAGATCCCTCCCCTCCCGCCAGCGGTAGAGGAAGGAGAACCGCTCCTTCTTGAGATCCTCGCGAACGGCCGCGCGCCGCGCGCGCGTGGCGCGCCAGTGGAGCCGGACGGCGTCCGCCTCCGCTTCCTGCGCGAGCCAGTCCGGGTTCCCGGGGCCGACGAGGAACGGCTTCCCGGGATCGATCGCCTCCGCCCCTGTGAACGTCGTGACGACGCCGCCGGTGGCCTGCTCCACCTGCCGGGCGAGGATCTCGTACCCGGGCGCACGATGGTCGAAGCCCGCGCTGCGCAGCGTGTCGACCGGCGTGGCCGGCTGGACGACGACGTGCCGGTCCGGATCGCCGAAGGTGACGATCTTAAGGACATCGGCGCCTGCCGCGTCGACCTGCCAGGTGACGGGCCCGCTGCTGCCGAGCGCGAGCACCACCGGGCGCGAGCGCACCGTCACCCGCACGAGCGCGCGGTTCGAGATCCTCTCCGGTGCCTTCCGCACGTACACGACGTGCATCTCCGGCTCCGTCGACGGCGCGGGCGCGCCGCCCTCCGCGATGCGGCGGCGGAGCGCGAGCACCTCCGCGGCGAGCAGGTCCGCCTCGGCCCCCCGGCCCCCCTCCCGTTCCACCTCGACGAGGCGGTCGAGCTCCGCGAGGACCGCCTCGGTCCGCGCAGCCGGGCTCTCGTCGCCTCCCGCGCCCCCGGCGACGAGGAGCAGGAAGGCGAGGCGTCGCACGGGTCAGCGGTCGCGGGCGAGCACGTAGTCGGCCGCCGCGAACAGCAGCGCCCGCTCCGGGCCGTCCGGCACGCGGCGCAGCTCCCGCCGCGCCTCCTCCACGAGCGCCTCCGCCGTCTCGCGCGCCGACGCGATCGCCCCGTACTCCCGCAGGAGCGGCAGGATCGAGTCCCGCTCCCCGCGGTCGCCCGAGAGGAGCACGCGCCGCAGCCGTTCCCGGTCCCGCGCGTTCGCGCGCTCCCGCAGCCGGAGGAGCGGCAGCGTCATCTTCGCCTTCTCGAGGTCGGTCCCGAGGGACTTCCCGACGGTCGCCTCCTCGCCCGTGAGGTCGAGGATGTCGTCGATGATCTGGAACGCGATGCCGATCCGGAGACCGTACTCGGCCAGCGCCCGCGAGGCCTCCTGCGGCGCGTGCGCGATCTCCGCGCCGCAGCGGAGCGCCGCGGCGTAGAGCGCCGCGGTCTTGTCCTCGATGATCCGGAAGTAGGTCTCCTCCGTGAGGTCGATGTCGTTCCGGCGGTGCACCTGCAGGATCTCGCCGCGGCAGACGATCGCGACGATCTCCGCGAGGTACCGCGAGGCGAACCGGTCCTCCAGCGCCGCCGCCTCCTTGAAGCAGGTGGCGAAGAGGTAGTCGCCGAGGAGCACGGCCGTCTCGTTGCCGACGCGCCGGTTGACGGTCTCGATGTTCCGGCGCAGCGCCGACTCGTCGAGGATGTCGTCGTGGACGAGCGTCGCCGTGTGGATCAGCTCGACGATCGCGCCGACGGTCGCGTGTTCGGGCCGGAGCGGGCCGAACATCCGCCCGGCGACGAGCGTGAGCGCGGGCCGCAGCCGCTTCCCGGAGAAGCGCCCGACGTGGTCGAGGAGCGCCCTCATCTCCGGCGCCGGGGAGGTGCTCATGCGGCGGATCTCGGCCTCGACCTGCGCGAGGTCCTCCCGGATGGGGTCGAGAAGCGCGCCGAGAGGCGAGACGGTGTTGAGCGTCATCGGGGCGCCCACATCCTACCGGCACCCCTCCCGGGGAAGGAAGCCGGCCTCCGGGCGAAAATCAGGGGGCCCCGGGGGCACCGAAACCGGCCTTGTTGCGCTCCCACCACGCCTCCCAGGCCTCAGCGTCCTCGCCGAGATCCTGCCCGGTGAGGTTCCGGAGCTGGACGGACGCGGTCTTCCGCACCCCCGGGTTGGCGCTCCTCAAGGACTTCACGAGGATCTCGACCGCCTCGCGCTTCACCTCCGGGGTCGGCGGCGCGCCGGACCGGCCCATGAGCCCACGCAACGCCCCGACGAGCTGCGAGATGTGCGTGCGCATCTTCAGGGTCTCGAACACCGTGAAGGCGGCGACGACGAGGACGAGGGGAATGGCGAGCCGGTGGCCCCACGCGTCGAACCCCTGGGGCGGCACGACCACGAAGTAGAACGCGAGGGCGATGAGGAGGACGATGACGATGAGGGACGACAGCGCGTTGGACACGAAAACCTCACAAATCCTTCCTAGGCCCCGGCTTGCGGCTAGAATCCTGCCGATATCGTAGCCTCCGAGACCCCCGGAAGCATCCAGCATGGCCTATAAGATCATCGACACCTGCATCGGCTGCACGGCGTGCGCCAAGAAGTGTCCGGTCGAGTGCATCGCAGGCACACGCAAGGAGATGCACATCATCGACCCCACGCTCTGCGTGGACTGCGGCCTCTGCGGCTACGTGTGCCCCGTGAACGCGATCCTCGACGACACGGGCGAGATCGCGACGCGCCTGAAGCCGAAAGAGGTCCCGAAGGCCAAGGTCGATCCGGACCTCTGCACCGGGTGCGTCTTCTGCGTGGACGTCTGCCCCTACGACGCGCTCAGCATGGTGGACTACGACTCCGCGCCCGGCGTGAACATGGTCGCGGTCGTCGACCAGAACAAGTGCATGGGCTGCGACCACCTCTGCACGAGCGTCTGCATCAAGGACGCGATCGAGCTCCATTTCGTGACCGAGGAGAGCGCCGCCCAGGAGCAGCCGATCGGCGCGTGACCGGGGGGGGCCCCTTGGGGCTCTCGCGCGTGCGTCCGGGAGCCGGAACGCCCGCGCACGATCCTCCCGGGAAACGGCTGGTCCCTACCCGCCGCCGCGGCGCTGGAGCCGGAGGCCGATCAGGAACGCCGCCGCCCCCGCCGCGAGAAAGCCCAGCTCCAGAGCCATCGCGTTCGGACCTCCCTCGAAGCCGTAGAAGAGCCCCAAGGGCAGCAGGACAAGCCCGAGGATCTGGAGCGCGCGCCCGGCGTTCGACAACCTGGACGATGCTAACCGCGGCACATCGGATTCCGCCAGATTCCGCCGCTTGCCTGGGCGGAGACCGAGGCGCATACTTGGCGGACTTCGTTGCTGCGACGTCTCGGCTGCCTCGTTCTTCTCGCGCTTCCGGCCATCGCGGGGTCCAACGATCCCGTCGTTCCCTGTCCGGCCGCGGCGCCGGCCCCCCGCGTGGATGGCAACCCGGGCGATCCCGCGTGGCGCGGCGCCGTCCCGCAGCGGCTCGCCGGCATCGACCACGTCCACCCGAGGCTCCGCGAGAACTGGACCGGGGACGACGACCTCTCGGCGACCCTCAGGGCGCTCCTCAACCGGGAGGATCTCTACCTCCTGCTCGAGGTCCGCGACGACAAGACCGTCCACGAGGCGACCCGAAGCTGGTGGGTCGGCGATTCCGTCGAGCTTTTCCTCCGCACCGACCTCGCGAGCGGGGATAGCGGCGAGCGCTACACCAACGACGACTACCAGATCATCCTCATGCCCTTCTACCCGCCGCAACGGTGGGGCGTATGCCAGCGCGGGCCCGAGGTTCCCTATTCGCATGGGGGGCTCCGGGGGCTCGAGGTGGCGCACACGGTCGTCGAGGGCGGCTACGTCATCGAGGCGCGGATCCCGCTCTGGCAGCTCAACCTCCGGCCCGACGCGGACGGCAATATCGGCTTCGACATCGCGCTGAACGACGTGGACGACCCCTTGGCCACCGCGCAGCAGAGCTATCTCACGCTCTCGGGCAGGTTCGACCTCTACGCGATCCCCGCCAACTTCGCGCGGCTCGCGGTCGGGCCGTGGCTCCCCCCCTCCCCCGCGCCCCCTCCCCCGAAGGCGCGTCTCTCCGACTGGCTCGGAGTCGCGTTGGGCCTCCTCGCCGTCGTTCTCCTCGCGTTCCTCGCTCGGGTGATCGTGCGCAGGCTCACGCGGCGCACGCGCGTGGGCGCGGCGACCGTCGCCGCCGGCTTCGTCCTCGCCGCGGCCCTCTGCGGATTCGCGCCCGCGATCGCGTCGGCCCTCGACGCCCGCGCGGCGCGGGGACGCTGGGCCGAGGAGGTCGACGAGGCGACCGCGCTCTCCCGGGCGTGCGTAGACCTCGACACGGGCGACGCGGAGACGCGGGCCGAGCATCTCCTCGCGCTCCTCCGCGATGGGCAGGTTCGCATCCAGCCGTCGTACGAGTACCGGTGCGTGCCGGTGCGCGCCGACGCGCTCCGCGGCCCTCCCTCGGCCGACGCGCCCGGGCCGCTCCACTTCGGCGTGTCGCTCTCCGCCGGCGAGATCCGGACCTTCCCGCTCCCCGGGATCGCGGCGCCCGCGCGGCTGCGGCTCGACCTGTCGCTCCCGGTCGTCGAGGAGCGCACGCCCGCCGGGAGGCCCGCGGCGGAGGCGAGGCTCGAGTTCGCCTCCGGCGCCTCGGTCCCCGTCGAGACGGACTTCGTCCCGCACCCCCACCTCTTCTTCGACCTCGCGGACATGAAGGGCGCGCCGCTGCGCGCGCTCGTGGTGCGGAACCGCCTGCCCTCGCAGCCGATGCTCGTGGACGCGCTCTACGGCGAGGACGAGCGCGGCGCGTGGACGGCGCTTCCGCTCCCCCACGTGTCCGACGCGGGCGTCCCCTTCGACGTCTGGCAGGACCGGCCCGCCTCCCACATCCTCCCGGTGCCGCGCGGCGGCGCCGCGACGATCGCGGTTCCCGGAGGGACGGTCGCCGACCGGCTCTGGCTCGCGCTGCGGGCGCCCGACGCGGACCCGACCGCCTCGGACGGCGCCGACGCGATCTCGTTCCGCGTCCTCTACTCGGACGGCCAAGGGGGCCCCCGGGCGCACCTCGGCAGCCGCGATCTCGCGGGGACGGATCCGGATGCCGTGGACGCGCGGAACGTCGCGCTCCGGTGGGAGGACGCGACCCGGCAGCCGCTCGTCTACACGCTCCACGCCGCGGAAGTCGACGCCTCGCGGACGGTCGCCGCGGTGGAGGTCAGCGACCTCGGCGTGCTGCCGTCGCTCTCGGTCGCCGCCCTGACGCTCGGCCGCCAGGTGTCCGCGGCGCCTCCGCCCGCGTCGGGACTTCGGGTCGAAGGGACGAGGCTCGTCCTGCGCGACGAGCAGCGGGCCCGGTGGCGGCCGCTCGGCTTCTCGGTCCGGTCGCCGCGGGGCGTCACGCGCACGACCGGCGCCGCCGGGCAGGTCCCCGTCGCGATCGACCTCCCGTTCGGCAAGGGGGAGATGGGCGCGCTGGAGGTCCTGTTGCCCGGCACGCCGTGGCTCCAGGCGATCGCCCGGCGCGAGGCCGCGTTCGCGGGCGGCGCCGCCCTCCTGCTCGCGTTCACCGCCGTGGTCGCGGGGGCGTCCCTGCTCGCGAAGGCGAGGCGTCTCCGCGTGAAGATGCTCGTCGCGCTGACCGCCGCGAGCGTCGTGCCCCTCGTCTTCCTCGTCGTCTCGCTCACGGGCATCCTGAACGTCGCGGCCGAGGACGAGCTGCGCGGCGCGACCCTCGGGGCGCTCGACAACGCCACGGACAAGATCGCCGCCGCCAAGGCCAGGGCGCGCGACCTCGCGTTCACGACCGCCCGGGACCTTCTCGGCACGTCGTACGCGGCGGATCCCGAAGCCTTCGCGCGACGCGCGCTTTTCAACCGGGAGAAGGTCGAGGCGCAGGGCGCGTTCCTCCGGCTTCCCGAGCTCGACGCGCAGAGCCCCTCCCCGCTCGGCAGGGCGGCCTTCTTCGACGCGCTCTCGGCACCCGGCCTCTGCTGGTCCCCGTGGGACGGGCTGGTCGCGGTAGGCTTCGCGCGCACGGTGGACCAGCGCCGCTGCGTCGTCGGCGTGCCCGCGCATCGGCTCGTCTCCGAACCGCCCGCCGGTACGACCGTACTCCTCTCCTCGCCCGCGGGCGACGTGCTCGCGTGCTCCGGGCCGCTTCCCGACGACCGGCTCGGGCCGAGCGGTCGCGAGCGCGGGCGCGCGCTCTTCGAGGAGGCCCTGCGCACCGGCCGCCCGGTCTACGAGCCGCACGCGGCGGCGCGCGGCGAGCCCGTCGCCGCCGCGCACGCGCTGGTGCTCGAGAAGGGCACGCCGCTCGCGCTCCTCGGCGTCTACCGGTCGCGCGTTGTGACCGACGAGACCAAGGCCTCGACGTTCCGCACGCTCCTCCTCTCCACGCTCGCCGCGCTGCTCCTCGTGGTCATCGCCGGCGGCACGCTCGTCGACCGCGTGACGCAGCGGCTCCAGCGCGTGACCCGCGCCGCGCGGGCCATCGCCGCGGGCGACCTCGGCAACCGCGCGCCCGTCGAGGAGGAGGACGAGGTCGGGCGTCTCGCGCTGTCGTTCAACACGATGGCGGACGCGCTCGACGCCCGCGTGCGCCAGCTCACGGAGCTCCACCGCGGCCTGCACGAGCTCACCGCGGCCCTCGACCGCACCGAGGTGGCCCGCGCCGCCTGCTCGCTCCTCGCGCGCGCGACCGGCGCCGCCTCCGTCCAGGTGGCCGTCCTCGACGCGGCCGGCGAGGGGCTCGAGCTCCTCCACCGCCGCGGCGAGGAAGCGCCGATCCCGACGAGGCTCCCGCCGGACGGTCCCGCCCGCGACGCCGTCGACCTCCGGCGCGCCGTCCTTCGCGAGGACGGCGCATGGATCCCGCTGATCGCGGCGGGCCGCGCCGTCGGCCTCGCGGTCTGCACGTCGATCGACCGCGATCGCGATCTCGACCGCACGTCGCTCGACGCGAGCGGCCGACAGATCGGGATCGCGCTCGAGAACGCGCGCCTCTACCAGGCCGCCGTCACGGACGAGCTGACGGGGCTCTACACGATGCCGTTCTTCGTGCGCCGGCTGAAGGAGGAGGTGGACCGGGCGGCTGCGGCCGGCCGCCCGCTCTCGCTCCTGCGGATCGTGATCAGCGACCTCCGCGGCCTCGCGCGCCGCCACGGCGCAGCGGCCGCCGCGAAGGTCGTGGCCGAGAGCGCCGCGGCGCTCGAGGGTGTGCTCCCCCGCCGCAACATGCTCGGCCGCGGTCCCGGCGGCGAGCTTCTCGCGCTGCTCGTCGAGAGCGACGCGCGCGCGGCGCGCGAGCTTCGCGACCGCGCGGCCGCGGCACTCCGGGCCCGCGCGTTCGGGCTCGCCGAGACGCCGGAGTTCGGTTTCCGCACCGCCACCTACCCGGAGGACGGCGCCGCGGCCGACATGCTCCTCGACGCCCTCTTCGAGCTGACGGAGACGTGGGAGGAGGCGCGCGACGAGCCGGCGCCGGCGCTGCGCATGCCGCCCGGGCCGGGGCTCGTCGCGAGCCGCAGCCCGACGATGCGCGCCGCGCTCGAAGTGGTCGCGCGCGTCGCGCCCACGAATGCCACCGTCCTCCTCTCGGGCGAGACGGGGACGGGCAAGGAGATCCTCGCCGACCTCATCCAGACGAACAGCGGACGCGCCGACGCGCCGTACGTCAAGGTGAACTGCGCGGCGATCCCGGACTCGCTCGTGGAGAGCGAGCTCTTCGGCTACGAGCGCGGCGCCTTCACGGGGGCCGAGCGCCGGCACGTCGGGCACTTCGAGAAGGCCCACAGGGGCACCCTGTTCCTCGACGAGGTGGGCGAGCTGCCGCTGCCGACGCAGGCGAAACTGCTGCGGGTCCTCCAGGAGCGGAAGATCGCGCGCGTCGGCGGCGCGGAGGAGGTGGACATCGACGTCCGCATCCTCGCGGCGAGCAACAGGGACCTCGCCGACGCGGTCCGCGGGGGCGCCTTCCGCGAGGACCTCTACCACCGGCTCCACGTGGTGGAGCTGCGGGTGCCGCCGCTGCGGGAGCGGCGCGAGGACATCCCCCACCTGATCGACCACTTCCGCCAGGTGTTCAACCGCTCGCACGGACTGCAGGTGGAGTCGTTCGCGCCCGACGCCCTCGACGCGCTCTACAGCTACCCGTGGCCCGGAAACGTGCGCGAGCTCCGGAACGTCGTCGAGCGCACGATGCTCATGCGCGCGGGCACGACGGTCGAGCGCGCCCACCTCGCTCTGCCCTCGGGGGCCGCGGCCGCTCCCCCCGCACCCCCCTCGATCGAAGGCCTGACGCCCCGCCAGGAGCGGATCCTGAAGCTCGCGCGGGACCGGGGCGGGGTCACGAACGGCGAGATCGTCAAGGACGAGAACGTGAGCGCGCGCACGGCGCTCCGCGAGGCGCAGCGGCTCGTCGACCGAGGTCTCCTCGTGCGCGTGGGCCGCCGCCGCGGCGCGATCTACCGCCCGGCGGGGAAGTGACCGCTACCGGCCCGCCGCCGGGCCCGGGATGCCGAGCGCGCGGCAGGTCTTGCCCCATTCGTAGGAGTGGCGCATCCGCTCGTAGTCAAGCGGCTCGAGGATGCCGTCGAGCCGGAGGAAGAAGTCGCGCACCGTTCCGTCCCAGTCGCTCCCGTCGCGCAGGCGGGGGTAGCAGGGCAGGTACGCCTCCTGCAGCTCCCGCATCAGCGCGGGCTCCGGCAGGCGCCCCAGCGGCTGGACGACGTGCTGGTGGAACCCCGCGAGGAAGTCCTCGTCGCGCTCCGGAAAGCCGAGCTCGAAGCGGTAGGCGCGGTACCAGGGCGAGAAGCGGTAGAACTCGCGGGCGTTCGCGACGGGGTGCAAGTACGGGTCCCCGCCCGGCAACGGGCCGCCGGGCGGCGGGCGCACCTCCACGTCGTCGTCCCCTCGCCCGACGAGAAGCCTGTAGTCGGAGTACGCGAGCTCCCGGTGAAGCCTGTCCCAGCACCGCTGCTGCACGGCCCGGAGTCGCTCCTCGAAGGCCGTCGCCGCCGGATCGTCCCTCGGCACGTCCGGGTTTGCTGCGTGCCACGCGGCCGACTCCTCGATGACCGGCGCCAGGGCCCGGTCCCGCTCCTCGAGGACCCGGAGCACGAAGAGCATCACGTCGCGGCGGGGGATGCGCCCGAGCGCGACCAGCGTCTCGCCGTGCTTCGCGAGCGACGTCTCGTCCATCTCCGGGAGGTCCCACGCCCCCTTGTGGATGGCGTACCAGCGGACGAACTCCTGGCCGTTCCACTCGGCGAAGTCTGCGCCCGGCCGGAGCGGCTGGTCCTCGTCCGGCGGGTCACCGGACGGCGCCGGCTCGCTCAGGGCGCGCGTCGTGCGTGGCGGCGGCTGGGCCAACGGTTCGCCGCCCGATTCCGGGTCGCCTCCGCGCGTTGTCGCGACCGGCTCCGCTCCCGCGGGGTGGCGGATCGCGCGGCCGTCCGGCGCGGGCCGCGCCGCGAGGCGCCCGACGAGGATGCCCGCGACGAACGCCGCGACCACGAGGAGGAGCGCCGTGCCGGCCCTCATGCGGCCAGTGTAGCCCGCGGCCCCCGGAGCCCCCTCCCTACCCCGCCTGGCCCTCGTAGATGTGGCGGATCCGCGACTTTGCCTTCGCCGCGTCGGGGCCCCCGAGGTCGATGTGGCGCTGGTACTCCTTCACCGCGTCGGCGAACTTGCGGTCGAACTCGTGGATCGCCGCGAGCTTGAACGCGATCGTCGCGAGGAGAGCCCGGTCCTCCGCGTCCCCTCGCGCCCGCTCGAGCTCCCGGATCGCGTCCTCCGCGCGGTCGAGGCGCCGGAGCGCGTCGGCGAGCGCGGTGCGGATCCGTGCGTTCCGCGGATCGAGATTCAGCGCCTCCTCGTAGTACTCGACCGCCTTCTCCGGGCTGCCTGTGGCGTAGGCGGCATACCCGAGGTTGTTCCAGACGAGGATCTCCTTCGGCGCGAGGCGGAGCGCGATCTCGAGCTCGTCCTCCGCGTCCGAGTACCGGCCGAAGTAGAGCAGGTTCTCGGCGAGGTCGATCCTCGCCGCCAGGTTCGCCGGGTCGAGCTTCAGCGTCTCCCGGTAGTGGTAGTCCGCGACGTTCCTCAGCTCGTCGCGGCGGTCGCGCTGCGGAAGGAGGTCCGCCTTGCGCGTCCACAGGTAGCCGAGCAGCAGGTGCGCCTCCGCGAATCCCGGGTCGTACTGCAGCGCCGTCTCCGCGTCCTGGCGCGCCTCCTCCGCGAGGCGCGCGGCCTCGACGTAGGACTGGGCGCTCTCCTGGAGGCGGCCGAGCGCGCGCTGCTCCTCCGCGCGCTGAACGACCGCGTCGTGCGCCGAGAGGCGCACGTCGGCGAGCGCGAGCCGCCAGAAGGCATTGCCGGGCTCCCGCGCCGCCGCGGCCTCGAGGATGGCCATCCGCCCCGCGACGTCGTCCTCGGGGGTCCGGGCGAGGGCGACGAGCGCCGCGGCGCGCTCCGGATCGACACCCGGGGGCGGCCGTTCGTAGAGCGCGGCCGCCGCCTCGGGCCCGTGCAGCGCCCGCGCAAGCCGCAGCCGGTGGAGGTGGATGCCGAGGTCGAGGGGGCGGCTCGCGGCGAGGTCGCCGAGGATCCGCAGGGCCTCGTCCCGCTCGCTCGCCTGCTCCTTCGCGACGGCGCGGCGGTACTCCGCGCGGCGGCGGGGCGGCATCGCCTCTCCGCCGGGCACGTAGTCGGACCTGGGCGTGCCCGAGCAGGCCGCGAGAAGGAGGGTCCACGCGACCGCGCGCATCGAGGCGCCCATCCTACGTCGCGCCTCCCCCCCGCAGGTAAGATCGCCCGGGATGGCAGAGGCGCCGAGCGCGCTCGACCTCGCGGGGCTACGCTTCCAGATCGGCATCTGCGAAGAGATCCTGCGAGAGGCGCCCGGCGACACCGAGGCGCTCCGCTACCTCGCGCATGCCTACTTCGCCGTCGGGCGCGAGGAGGAGGGGCTTGCCGTCGACCGCCGCCTCGCGGAGCTGCTGCCGCGTGACGCCCGCGTCCGCTACAACCTCGCGTGCAGCTGCGCGCTCCTCGGACGGAAGGAGGAGGCGTTCGAGCGCCTGCGCGAGGCGTGCGAGCTCGGCTTCGACGACCTGAACCTCCTCCGGCGCGACCACGACCTCGACACGCTCCGCGAGGACGCCCGCTTCCGGGAGATCGAGCGGCTCGTCGGGAAGCGCCGCAAATAAGGTTCGCGGGCCGCGACAGCCGCGGCCCGCGAGTCTCCCGCTTCCGTACCGCCGGGGCGCCGGCGCCGCCCGCCGGAGCGCCCGGGGCCCCATCTACATGTTCTCGGAGTTGATCTGCTCGAGCCAGGCCTTCCACTTCGCCACGGCCGCGGCGCGCTCCTCATCGGGCGCGTTGTGGACGTAGTCGAACGTGTGGCCGGAGAGCTCGCGCAGCGCCTCGAAGCACTTGAACCGGTACTCGACCCGGTCGCTCTCGAGACCCTCGACGAGGACGCCGTAGCCCGACTTGGAACCCATGTTCCCGAGCTGCGACGCCGCCTCGTAGCGGACGTAGTCGACCGGATCCTGGAGCGCCCCCTCGAGGTCGGCGACGGCGCGCGTGTCGCCGATCCTGCCGAGCACGTAGGCGCAGCCCATCCGCGTCATCGCATCGTCGCTCTTGAGCCCCTCGACGCAGATCGGGATCGCCGGCTGGCCGTACGCGACCAGGCGCTCGAGGTTCGTGATGAGGGTCGTGCCCCTCTGGTAGCGGATGTTGTCCACGCGCGCCTGGATGCGCGCCGGGACCATCGGGTTCGTGGACTCCGCGAAGCCCCTCTCGTCAGCCGACCTCTCCTCGGGCTCCGAGGACTTGCAGCCGAAGAGGGCAACCGCGAACAGGACCGCGAGCAAGCGAATCGACATCTCGTGACCTCCGGAGGGGAAGCGGTCAACCTGCGTCCCCGCCGGTGGATATCGACCGGAAACCGCCCCCCCCTTTAGCCACGAGGCGGAATTCCTGAACATTCCCCCCTCCCATGTCGATCCGTGCGGTCACGACGCTAACTTCCTCCCCCTTAACGACTTGCGTGCCGGAATCCCGCCAGACATCGAGGCCCAGGTCGGGTTTCAGGAGCAGATGGACGGGGGTTCCGACGAGCCGGAGCCCCTCCGGGAGCCGGAACGTGCGTCGTTGCCCCTCCCGGTCCGTCGTATGGAACGCGTCCGCCTCGAAGGTCGCGAGGATCTCCGCTCCCTCGGCCTGGTAAAGGCGGAGTCCGGAGACGAGCCAGCGCCAGGTGGCGGCCGGGGGGAGGAACGGGTCCCGGACCTCGGGCGTGCCCTTCACCTCGAACCCCGCCGGGAGGGAGGAGGCCGGGGGCGGGGGGGCGGGCGTCTCCTGCGGCGGCGCGGGCCTCGGAGCGGACTCCGGCGGCGCCGGGGTCGTGCATGCGCCGAAGAGCAGGAGCAGGAGGGGGCTTCGGGGGGCGGGCCGACGGCGGCGGATCACGGACGCCTCCTTCGCCACGCGGCGACGACCACGAGCGCGGCCCCGGCAAGGAGCGTGGCCCAGACCGCGACCCTCCGCAGCCCGGTCTCCTCCTCTTCCCCGGGCCCCTTCTCCTCGAGCAGCCGACCGCCGGTCGAGGCGGCGATCTCCGCCGCGATGTCGGGCCGGTTGCCGAGGCCCGGCGGCCCTTGGAGCGGCACGAGCGCGACCGCACCCCCGCACGCGACCTCGACGGCCGTGCGCACGCGCGGCACCGTCGCGCGCCAGCGGCCGGGGCCCGCGGGGCGCGCGGGCACCGCCTCTCCGCCTATGACGAACGGCACGCCCGCGCTTCCGGTGGCCTCCGCGACGACCGCGTCCCCCTCGCGCCAAGCGCGGAGGCGGACGCCGCCCGTGTCCTTCAGGACCGCGCGCACGAGGGCGACGGCATCGACCTCCGGCGTTGCGGACATCACGACCTTCCCGGCCCCTCGCCACGCCGCGACGAGCGGGATCTCTCCCGCCGAGAGCACGACCGTCTCGCCGACGCCCCGAGGGTAGAGGCGCGGGAAGTCGCGGTAGGTGCCCGCGGGCGGCACCGCGCCCTCGAGCCAGAGCGGCGCGGGCGACGGCATCGCGTCCGCGGACGCGACGGTGCGGTCCTTCGCCCTGTCCTCGAGCTTCTTGAGCGCCGCCGCGAGATCGTCCTTCGCCGTCAGCGACACCGGGAAGAGCGCCCTCGACTCGGCCGGCACGTCCTCTTCGACGAAGAGCGCGGCGCGATGCATGCCCCCGAAGCCGTCGAGCTTCCGCGCGAGGTCGGGATCCGTGCGGTCGCGCCACTTCCCGTCGCTGATCACGAAGAGGCGGCGCTCGCCCTTCGCCTCCGCGAGGAGTCTCTCGGCCTCGACGAGCGCGGGCAGGAGGAGCGTGTTGCCGCCGGCGCCGGGCGAGAGATCCGGGCGCGCACCGGCCGCGCGCCTCCACGGCGACGCGCTCACGACGTAGTGTCGGAAGGCGACGAACGCGACGCGATCGTCGGGTGCGAAGTGAGAGAGGAGCTTCTCCGCCGCGTCCCCGAGCTCGCGCAGGAGCGGCTCCATGCTGCCGGAGACGTCGAGCAGGAGCACGGCCGCGCGCCCCTCGGGCGGCCGGTCGGTGAGCGGGAGCACCTTCTCGATCTTCTGGCCCGCGACGCCGCTTCCGCCGATCACGACGAGGCCCGCACCGCGGCGCACCGCCTCGACGATCGGAGACGAGTCCGGCGGGATCGCTTGGACGACGATCGCGTCCGCAAGCCCGAACTCGGGCGGCGTGACGGGCAGCGGGAACGCGTCGAACTCCTTCACCTCCATGCCCGGCACGTCGAGCGGCCCGCCGACCGAGAGCACGAGCGGCCGATCGCCGATCCGCGCGACGGCGCCGCCGCTGTCGTTGTCCCGAGGTCCGACGGGGTCCTCGACGGCCGCCAGGTAGCGCACGACGCCGTCGTGGTCGACGCGGTCGCGCACGAGGACGCGCGCGGTCGCGCCGCGCTCGAGACGCACGGCCACGGGGCTCCCCACGCGCTCGCCGTCGCGGCGGACGGTCACGGCGACCGTGACCGGCGGGCGAGGGGGGCCGCGCGTGCGCCCGACCATGACCTCGACCGCGAAGTCCGTCCCGACCGGGATCCTCGCCGGGGTGCGGACCTCCATGACCGTCACATCGTCGCTTCGCGGCAGGAGGACCACGTCCACGGGGATTCCGGGGGGCTCCGGGGGCAGGGACCGGCAGCCGTCCGTGAAGAGCCGGATCCGCGTCGCTCCGGTGGCGGCAGCCTCCCGGATCGAAGCCCCGAGGCGGCCGTCGCGACAGAGGATCGCGCCCCCGGGGAGGGGATCCGGGGGCTCCGCGGACGGGGAGAGATCGACGACTGCCCGGGTCCCCCCCGCCCCCTCCGATTCGAGGCCGAAGCCGAAGGCCCCGGCGAGGGCGAGCAGGAAGGCCAATGCCCCGGGAAGGATGACCGCCCTCCCGGGGGGCATCATCGGGATCCCCGAAGGGCCCATTTGCCCGAAACCCCTTTCATTGACGCCCTTTCCAAAGGTTTGCTACCCTCCCGCCTTCCATTCTGACCAAGGAAGGAGGCCTCGAGTGACGAAGACCGAGCTGGTGGAGGCGGTGGCGCGCGATCTCAACATGACCCGGGTCGACGCGCAGAGGGCCGTGGAATCGGTTTTCGGGCAGATCGCGGAGGGCCTCGCGCGGGACAAGAAGGTCCAGATCCAGGGCTTCGGCACGTTCCAGTCGAAGATGCGCAAGGAGCGCGAGGGCATCAACCCGCAGACGAAGGAGCGGATGAAGATCCCGGCGAGCAAGACCGTCGGGTTCAAGCCCGGCCAGGAGCTCAAGAACAAGATCTGATCGTCCCTCCGCCGAGGACGGCGTCGCCTTCGTAGAAGACGGCTGCCTGTCCGGGGGTCAGAGGCCACGCCTTCCGGCCGAAGCGCACGCGCGCCGTCTTTTCCCCCGTGGGCACGACGGTCGCGGGCACGGGCGCCGCGCGATACCGGACGCACACGTCCACGGCGACGGGTGCGTCCGGCGGCGTTCCCGCGGCCCACGTGACGGCATCGAGCGCGCACCCGGGGGCGCCCAGCTCCGCGCGCGGGCCGACGACGACGCGACGCGCCTCGGGCTCGAGGCGCAGGACGTAGAGCGGCTCCTTCGCGGCGACCTTGAGCCCCTTCCTCTGCCCCACCGTGAACGACGCCACGCCCTCGTGCGCCCCGAGGGTCCGGCCGAGGGTGTCGACGATGTCGCCCTTCGCGAAGGCGTCGGGCCGCCTCCCCCGCACGAGATCCCGGTAGTCGCCGGAGGGGACGAAGCAGATCTCCTGGCTGTCGGGCTTCTCCGCGACCGGAAGGCCCGCCTCCGCCGCGATGCGGCGGACCTCCGGCTTCCTGAGCTCGCCGAGCGGGAAGCGCGCGCGGAGGATCTCGTCCGGGCGGAGCCCGTAGAGCACGTAGGACTGGTCCTTCGCGAGGTCTCTCGCCCGCGCGACGGCCCAGCCGCCGCGGTGGTGCACGCGACGCGCGTAGTGGCCGGTCGCGACCGCATCGGCCCCGAGTGCCCTTGCGCGGTCGAGGAGCGCGCCGAACTTGATCTCGGAGTTGCAGGCGATGCAGGGATTCGGGGTCTCGCCGCGCGCGTAGGCGTCGGCGAAGGCCTCGATGACCTTCCGGAAAGCGCCTTCGGCGTCCTGCACGTAGAACGGGATCCCGAGGATCGCCGCCACCCGGCGCGCATCATCGGCCTCGTCCGCGCCGCAGCAGCGGGGCCGCGTCCCCCCGGCCCCCTCCGATTTGACCCCCGTGCGCAGGTGGATGCCCACCACGTCGTGGCCTTCCCTCCGGAGAAGGAGGGCGGCCACGGCGGAGTCGACGCCGCCGGACATGGCCACGAAGATCTTCACGGGGGACTTCCGCGGGGATTATAATCGCCGGGTTCCGCGGCCGGGCGCTGCCCGCCCGCGGCGCGGGATCCCATGGAAACGCTCCTCCTCGCACTGCCGGCAGTCACGGACGAGAAGCCCGAGGGCGGATCGCCCTGGGGCGGCCTCGGCGGCATGCTGCCGTTCCTCCTCATCCTCTTCGTGATGATGCTCCTGATGCCGCTCTTCTCGAAGAAGGAGCGGACGCGGCAGAAGCGTCTCCAGGGCATCAGGAAGCACGATCGCGTCGTGACCTCGGGCGGCATGTACGGCACGGTCATCTCCTTCGACGAGCAGACGGCGACGCTCGAGGTGGCCAAGGGGTTGCGGGTCGTGTTCAAGCGCTCCTCGATCTATGACATCGAGAAGCCGGCCGAGGGTGCGCCGCCGCAGGAGACCCCGGAGAAGCCCGCGGGAGCGAAGGGCTAGGATGCTCGCGCTCCGGGCGCTGCTCTTCGCGGTCTTCGGCGGCTTCATCGGCGCGGCGCCCGCGGCCCCGGTGGTCCCGGATCGCGCGGGCCACGATGCCGGGGAGGCCGGCGCCGCGCAGCAGTCGCAGAAGAGCGAGCACCCGGGATGCGAGCTCGATACGCCGGCGCCGAGCCACTGCGCCGCCGCGCCTCCGGGTACGGGCGCGCCGGGCCCTGCGCCCGCGCTTCCCATGGACATCCGCATCCTCGGCCGGCCGGGGCACGTCGCGGCGCCGCCCGGCCCGTGCCGGGGCGCCACGCCCCACGCGCACGCCGAGGACGTCCGGGCGGGTCTCCTCGGTCTCCCTCCGCCGCCCCGCTGACGTCGGGCGGCCGCGCTGTCGCGCGCGCCGCGGATCGCGTCACGGGGTCTTTTTCTTGGAAGGGATCGGGTCATGGGACAGAGCCTCTGGGTTCGTTTTCTCGTCATCGGCGTCACGGTCGGTTTCCTGGGCATCCTCGCCGCCCGCGGCGTGGCGCAGAACCGTCTTGAGCTCGGCATCGACCTGAAGGGCGGCACCGAGCTGGTCTTCCAGTTCGACTTCGAAGGGGTCACGGCGAAGAGCGAGACGCTGCAGACCGCGATCGGCATCATCCAGCAGCGCGTCGACGGCTTCGGCATGAAGGACATCGCGATCCAGCCCCTCGGCGAGAAGGGGTTCGCGGTGCAGATCAGCGCGACCGACCGGGAGAAGGTCGACGCGGTCAAGGAGATCATCACCCAGCTCGGAAAGCTCGAGTTCCGGATCACGGTCGAGCCCGATCCGAACAACAACCACTCCGCCTACTGGAAGCTCTTCCAGGAGCGGCTCGCGAAGAACATCGCAGAGGCGGAGGCGGCGAAGGTCACCCCCGACGACCTGAAGCCGGAGGACAAGAGCCGCTACCCGGACGGGCTCCGGTGGTACCCGCTGAGCAGCGACGCGCGCAGCGAGTACTCGGCGACGCGCCTCCCGATGACCGAGGCGGGGCCGCAGCCGTGGGTGCTCTGCAAGATCGACACCTATAACGTCACGGGCGAGGACCTCGAGAACGTCCGGCACGGCCTCGAGAACGGCGGCACGGGGCCGAACTGGTCCGTGCACTTCGAGGTCCGGAAGATGGCGCAGCCGAGGATGGCCGGCCTCACCGAGAAGGAGGGCGATTTCATGGCCATCCTCCTCAACGAGGAGGTGAACTCGGCGCCCGTCCTCAAGAGCACGCTCAGCCGCAACGGCGAGATCTCGGGCAGCTTCCCCGAGGCCAAGGCCCGCCAGCTCGCGGCGGTGCTCCAGGCCGGCGCCCTCCAGGAGAAGCCGACGCTCGTGTCCGAGCGGACGATCGCGCCGGACCTCGCCGGCAGCGCGCGCGACCGCGGCATCCTCTCGGTCGCGCTCGGCTTCCTCGTCGTCCTCGCGGTGATGATCTGGCTCTACTACGCGCCGGGACTCCTCGCGAATCTCGCCCTGCTCCTCAACCTGCTCCTCCTCGTCGGCGTGCTCGTCTGGTTCGACGCCGTGCTCACGCTGCCCGGTCTCGCCGGCATCGTCCTCACGGTCGGCATGTCGGTGGACGCGAACATCCTCGTCTACGAGCGCATGCGCGAGGAGAGGGCGCGGGGCCGGACCGTCGCGCAGGCGATCGGCCTCGGCTACGAGCGCGCGCTCGTGACGATCATCGACTCCAACCTCACGACCCTCATCACGGCCTACTTCCTGTTCCAGCTGGGATCGGGCCCGGTCCGCGGATTCGGCGTGACGCTCGCGATCGGCATCGTCGCGTCCATGTTCACGGCCCTCTACGTGACGCACGCGATCTTCGACCTCCTCCTGAAGAAGAAGCGGATGACGGAGATCCGGATGCGGCCCCTCAAGGCGATCCCCCGGATCCACTGGACCGGGCGCGCGATGCGGCTCGCCGTGACGGGCTCCGCGATCGCGATGGCCGTCTGCGTTCTGCTCTGGGAGGCCGCTCCGGACAAGGTGCGCTACGACCTCGACTTCACGCAGGGCAGCAAGCTCATCATGCGCTTCTCGTCGCCCCAGTCGATGTCCGACGTGCGCGGGGCTCTCGACCAGGCTGCGCGCGGGAGCGCCCTCTACCGGGACATCTCGCTCCGCGCGACGACCGAGGGCGTCGGGCAGAAGATCACCGCGGACAGCAGCCCGGCTTTCGAGCTGCGCTCCCAGACCGTCGCCACCAAGGACCAGATCGACGAGCTGAAGGCGACGCTTCGCGAGGCGTTCCGCGGCCGGCTCCTGCCGGGCCCGTTCCGGGGCACGATCGCGCCGGCGGAAGGCGGCGGCCTCAAGGGCGAGATCTACTTCGGGAGCGACCGCGTGAAGGCGGAGCTCCTCGAGGCCGCGTTCCGCCTGTTCGCCGAGACGGAGAAGAAGGGCCTCGAGGGCGCCCGCGTCGAGATCCTGCCGCCCGCGGCGGGGGCCGGGTCGGCGTTCGGAGTCGTCTTCCCCACCGATCAGAACGAGGACGCGCTGGTGCTCAACGTGCGGAGCGCGCTCGAGCGCTTCGACCTCGCGAAGGCGAAGGAGCGGTACGCGGAACTCGCCGCGTCGGATGCGCTGACGCCGACCGAGCAGGAGGCCGCGAAGCGGGTCAAGGCGGCCATCGATCCGCTCCAGGCCGCCGACCTCGCTCCGGGCATGTTCAAGGAGTGCGATCCGTTCCCGCTCGCCGACCTCGTGAACCCGTCGACGGCGGAGGAGCACCGGGACGCCGCCGTGCAGGCGATCGCGTATTCGCTCATCGGCATCATCGTGTACGTGGCCTTCCGGTTCCGGTCCTGGTCCTACGGGTTCGCCTCGGTCGTCGCGCTCATCCACGACGTGGTGATCACGCTCGGCATCACGACCCTCGCCAACTGGCTCGGGATCGTGGACGCCCGGCTCAATCTCGTGACGGTCGCCGCGTACCTCACGCTCATCGGCTATTCGATCAACGACACGATCGTCATCTTCGACCGTATCCGCGAGAACCGGGGCGCGAGCAGTCGAGCGCGCCTCGCCGAGATCATCGACACATCCGTGAACCAGACGCTGGCGCGCACCATCCGCACCTCGCTCACGGTGTGGGTGGTCGTCGTCATCCTCCTCGCGTTCAACTACGGCGCGAACTCGGCCCTCGAGGGGTTCGCGTTCATCCTCACCTTCGGCCTGATCGCGGGCACCTACTCGACGGTCTTCATCGCGAGCCCGACGATCCTCTACCTGCCGTGGCTCTGGGAACGGTCGGGGGCGAGCGTGCGGTCGATCGCGCTGAAAGCGCTGCCCTACATGGTCGCCACCGCGGTGCTCCTCATCGGCGGCGCGTACTACCACGGCACGGGAACCACCGCGCCCGACTGGACGGTCCCCGTCTTCAACAACATCCTGCTCGCGATCCCCGTCGGCGCCCTCGCGTTCTTCCTCTGGAACTTCGTCGTGTTCGTGCGCTCCGAGCGCGCGACGGCCGAGACGGCCTGATCCGGAAACCGCCCGAAATCAGCGAGGAACGCGGCGTCGTCCACGTCGGCGACGCCGCGCGCCCCCTTTCCTCCGCCGGGGCCGGATCGCCCGCCGCGCCCTCCGTCCCTCCCCACCCCCTCCCCGCGCCCCTCCCCCATCCCGTGGCCGATGCGCGCTTGACCCCCTACAGGTCGGGGTCTAAGATTCATTGCTGTCCTAGGACATGTGTAGGTAGCGCTCCAACGTACGGTGGAGGACCATTCATGGCGGATCGGGTGAAGTACTTCCTCTTGGGCGTCCTGTTCCTCGTCGTCGCGGGGGTGATCGCCTACGACCGGTGGAATTCCGCCGGCGAGTCCCCGGAGATCGCGGAGGCCTCGGGCGACGACACGAGCGGCGAGTTCGACCTGTCCGTGCAGCCCGCAACCAGGACGGAGCCCGCCCCGCCCGTGAACCCGAACCGGCAGCCGCAGCCCCCGCCCGAGCCCGGTCCGGCGAACGTGCAACGCACGCCTGCCCCCCTCCCCGATCTGCCCCCTGGCCCCGTCGCGCCGACGCCCGCACCGGAAGACGAGCGGAAGCCCGAGGCGAAACCCCTGCCGAAGGCGGAGCCGAAGTCGGAACCGGACCGGACGCACGTGATCCGCAAGGGCGAGACGCTCGAGGCGATCGCGATCAAGTACTACGGCACCCGCGACGGCATCGCGTGGATCGTGAACGCCAACGGCCTCCCCAACGCGAACCGGATCTTCGCGAACCAGAAGCTCGTGATCCCCGCGAGGAAGGAGATCACGAAGGAGAGGGGCTCCGGGGGCGCCGCGGCGACGAAGACGCCGGCGAAGATCCCCGCGCGGTACACGGTGAAGGAGACAGACGGCGACCTCTACGCGATCTGCCGGCACATCTACGGCAGCGCGCCGGGCGCCCGCGTGAGCCGCATCATGGAGCTCAACCACCTCTGGAGCGCGAACGTCAAGGCGGGAACCGTCCTCATCCTCCCGCCCAAGTAGGTTCGCTTCGCCAAGTCCCGCGCCTCGTTCGCGGCGCGGGCCATGCGGACGCCGGCCGGCCAGGCTAGCGGGCGATGGCCTCGACCATGCGCGCCGCGCGCGCGAGGTCGGGCCGCGTCATGCGGACACGGACCGCGACCATGCCGTCCTCGTAGACCCGGTCGAGGACGGTGCCGCGTTCGGCGAGCCACGCGAGCAGCCGGCCCTCGCCGGCGGGTATGCGGAACTCCGCCTCGGCCTGCCCTTCGATGATGTGCTGCTCGACGGCCGCCGCGAGCCGGTCGATCCCCGCTCCCGTGAGCGCGGAGACCTGCACGGTCTCGGCATGCCCGGCGCCCGCGAGCGCGAGGTCGAGCGGATCCCCGACGCGGTCCACCTTGTTGAGGACGACGATGCGCGGCGTCGCGTCCGCCCCGATCTCCCGGAGCACGCCGTCCACCGCCTCGATCTGGAGCCGCGCGTCCGGGTGGGACGCGTCCACGACGTGCAGGATGAGGTCCGCCATGCGCACCTCCTCGAGGGTGGCGTAGAACGAGGCGACGAGGTGGTGCGGCAGGTGGCGGAGGAAACCGACGGTGTCGGACAGGAACACCTGCTTCTTGCCGGGAAGGGTCCATGCGCGGGTCTGCGTGTCGAGCGTCGCGAAGAGCTGGTCGGCGACGTACGCGTCCGCTCCCGTCAGCCGGCGCAGGAGCGTCGACTTTCCGGCGTTCGTGTAGCCGACGAGGCTCACCGTGTAGTACGGATCGCGGCTCTGCGCGAGTCGCTTGCGCCGCTCCGCGATCGTCTTCAGATCGCGGCGCAACTCGTCGATCTTCTTGCGCAGGATCCGGCGGTCGATCTCGATCTGCTTCTCGCCGGGGCCGCGCATGCCGACGCCCGCCTGTGCGGCCCCCATGCCGACCTCGCGACTCAGGTGCGTCCACATGCGGCGGAGCCGCGGGAGGAGATACTGCGCCTGCGCGAGCTCCACCTGGAGCTTCGCCTGGTGCGTCCTCGCGTGCAGGGCGAAGATGTCGAGGATCAGCTCGGTCCGGTCGACGACGCGGACGCCGAGGATCTTCTCGAGGTTCCGGATCTGCCCGGGCGAGAGATCGACGTCGAAGATCACCACCTCCGCCTGCCGCTCCCGCGCGAGCGCCGCGATCTCCTGCGCCTTCCCGCCGCCCAGGAAGGTCGACGCGTCGGGGCGCCGGCGCCGCTGCAGGACCCGCCCCACCTCCGCGACCCCCGCGGTCTTCGCGAGGAGGCCCAGCTCGTCCAGCGGGTCGCCGTGGGTCGGCGGGTCGGACGGGAGCTGCACGCCGACGAGGACGGCGCGCTCGCCGCCGCGTCGCGGGAGCGCCCGCATTCCCTGTTCAACCATCGGACTTCACCCTCTTCGGACGGAACTCGGCGCCCCGCTCCCTCGTCCAGACGAAGCTGCCGAGGAATCGCTCGTCGTCAAGGGACGGGTGCTCGCGGCGCGCGTGCGTGCCCCGGCTCTCCAGCCGGAGCGCGGCGGAGGCGGTGACGAGGGAGCCCAGCAGCAGGAGATTCTCGAGCTCGAGGCCGCCCCACCGCCGGTAGCGGACCTTCCCGGAGAAGAACCGCCACGGGCGGATCGCCGCCGAGGCCTCCTCCAGCCCGGCGCCGTCGCGGACGATGCCCGCGAGACGCCACGTGCAGCTGAGCAGCGACTTGCGCAGGTCCTCGATGTCGATCTCCCGCTCCTCGAGGGACCGGCCCGCGTCGTGCCGGACGCGCGCCTTCGACGCGGTCGCCCGCGCCACCTCCTCCGACGCCGCACGGCCCGTCCGCGCCCCGAGGACGAGGCCCTCGAGCAGCGAGTTCGAGGCGAGGCGGTTCGCCCCGTGCAACCCGCTGCACGACGCCTCGCCGCACGCGAAGAGGCCCGAGAGGCTGCTTCTTCCGTCGAGGTCGCACGCGACGCCCCCGATGAAGTAGTGCGCCGCCGGCCGGACCGGCACGAGGTCGCGCTCGGGGTCGATGCCGTACCGGATGCAGGAGGCCGCGAGCCCGGGAAAGCGCGCCGCCGCGCGGCCCGCCGGCCAGTGGCGCATGTCGAGGAAGACCCCGGTCACGCCGGGCCGTCCCAGATGGGCCACGATCGCGCGCGACACCACGTCCCGCGGGGCGAGCTCCGCCCTGGGATCGAAGTCCGCGAGGAAGCGCCGTCCCTCGTTGTCGACGATCTTGGCCCCCTCCCCGCGGACCGCCTCGGTGACGAGGATGCGGTCGACGCCCGCGAGGTAGAGGGTCGTCGGATGGAACTGGACGAACTCCACGTCCTTGAGCGCGGCTCCCGCGCGGAAGGCCGCCGCGATGCCGTCGCCGGTCGCGCCGCGGACGTTGCTCGTCTCGCGGTAGAGCCGCCCGGCGCCGCCCGAGGCGACGACGACGGCCTTCGCGAACACGGCCGTGAGCGCCCCCTGGCGGTCGAGCGCGAGGGCGCCGACGCAGCGGTCGCCGTCCGTGAGCAGGTCCGTCACGAAGAGGCGGGACACCATCTCGAGCCGCGGGGTCCGCCCGGCCGCCCGCAGCAGCGTGCGGATGATCTCGAGGCCGGTCGTGTCCCCGCGATGGAGGACCCGTCGGCACCCGTGCCCGCCCTCCCGCGTGAGGTCGAAGCCGCCGTCCTCCCGGTCGAAGCGCGCACCGAGGGAGATCAGCCGCTCGATCGCAGCGGGGGCGTCGCCCACCACGCGGCCGACGACCTCCTCGTCGGAGAGGCCGCAGCCCGTGCGGAGCGTGTCGGCCGCGTGCGCCGCCGGATCGTCGCCGGGGCCGACGGCCGCCGCGACGCCGCCCTGCGCCCAGGCGGTGTTGCACACCTCCGGCTCGTCCTTCCCCACGAGCAGCACGGAGCACCGCTCCGCGGCGGCGAGCGCGGCGGAGAGCCCGGCGATACCGCCGCCGATGACGAGCAGGTCCGTCTCCCGGCGGGGCAGGTCGCGCGTGTCGAAATCGAGGAGATACCGCCCCTCGGGTGCAGGTTCGACGCTCAACGCTCCGGCTGTTCCCCCGCGCCGGCCTCGCCGTCGACCGCATCGAGCGGCTCGAACTCGCGGAGTACCGGGGTCTCGCGGTGCACGACCAAGCTGCGCACTTTCCCGAGCCGGATCCGATAGGTCCCGAATTCCGCCTCGCCCCGGTAGGCCGTCTCCTCGACGTGGGTCGGGAGGCGGAACTCGAGCGAGGCGCCGTCCCTGAGCGTCGCGACGGCGCGCAGGCCCGGCGACGCGGCATCCCCGGTGATGTCGAGGCGCTTGACGATGCGAAGCGGGATCGAGATCGAGGCGGAGCCACGTGTGCCGGGGATCACGTCCTCGCCGACCGAGCGGCGGAATCCGATAAGCTCGGTCGTCATCCCGTCGCGATCCGTGAGGCGCACATCCATCCCCTCGGCTGGCGGGCCGAAGTCGGGGAGGTCCTCCCTGGCCGTGTGACCGAGGATGCGCAGCTGACGGATGTCGCGGAAGAACACGGTCACGCGCCCGAACGCGGCGTATCCGCTGAGAAGCTGCTCCCCCTCGCGCTCGTCGAACGTGGCATCGACGACATTCCCGGACCGGAGGGTGATCAGCGCCCGCATGCGGCCGCCCGGCTCCGCCGGCTTCACCCGGACCTCGACGATCCGCTCGTACGGGACCTGGATGTCCCCGGCGCCGAGGAAACCCCGGAAGAGATCCTCGCCCGACACGCGGTAGAAGCCGACGAGCCGCGTGCGGATGCCTTCGTTGTCGACGAGCTCCACGTTGCGCAGCGGCACTCGCGGGAAGTCCGACTCCTCGTTTCCCGGGGCCATCGCGGCGACGAGCAGCAGCGTACAGGCGACCCGCATGTGGTCTCCCCGGATTATAAGCGGTCCTCCCGCGTCCTGGGGGGCCCTGGGCTCCGCCGCCGGGGGATGGTTCCCCGGAGCCCCTCCCCATGGCCCCTCCCGGGCCGCGACCGGCCCCGTTCAGCGCCCGTCGTCCGCGTCTTGCCGGGGCGGAGGCGGCGGCCCGCCCTCTTCGGCGGCGACGCCGGACTCCATCTCGATGACGAGGCCCGCCCTTTCCCCCTGCCCGTCCGTGTCCCCCACGGCGTACCCGATCGAGACCTGGCCGGCATCGCCCAGGAGGCCGTCCACGCTGGTGTCGCGGAAGGTCTCCTGCTGCTTCGCGTCGAGCGCGGTCGCGATCTCGTCGCGCGTCTCCTTGCGGATCCGGTCGATCTCGTCGCCGTACGTGTCGCCGCGGCCCGGGATCTTGTTCCCGCGGTACGAGACGAGATCCGTGGCGAACGCGAAGATTCCGCCGCTGCCGGGGTTCTTCACCGCCTCCTCGAGCTTCCTGCGCGCCTCCGCCCGGCGCTCGAAGGGGCTCTTGCCCGTCTCGTCCGGGATCTTCAGGAGATCCTCGATGCGCTGGCGCCCGCGAACGAGGACATCCTCGATCCGGGACCTCTGGGTCGCGGTCAGCGAGAGCCGCTGCGCAAGCTCGTCCACGCTGCGGGCGGGCCGCGTTCCGCGGCTGTGCCACGGAAGCCCACCCGCCCCCTCCAGCTTCTGCTGCCGTTCCTCGAGCCGCGCGAGGCGATCCTCGACCGACAGCGATTCCGGCTCACGCGACGCTCCGGACGCCATCGAAGCCGGAGGCGCGACACGGCCGCTGTCCCCGGCACGCGCCGGCTCGGCGTCCCCGATCCGCGCGGCCGCCTCACGCAGCGGATCCGCCAGGGCATCCGCGCCGTGCGCCGCGCGCGCGTCCCGCGTCCCTGCCCGGGCGGTCCCGAGATCCCGCTCGAGGCGATCGACCTTCACGTACAAGCCGACGGCAAGGGCGAGGGAAACCCCCGCGAGGAGCGTTGAGATCTGTGCCATGCGCAAGGCGACCTCCGAGGCCTGGGTCTTCCCGGTCAACGGATCCTACGCGCCCCGCCGTGGCGGAACGCCCGACTTCCGAAGCGCGCGCCCCGCCCCGCCATCGTGTACAGTCGTGGGCCGGCGGGGACGTAGCTCAGCTGGGAGAGCGCCGGCTTTGCAAGTCGGAGGTCACGGGTTCGAATCCCGTCGTCTCCACCACCTTTGCCCCCCGGCGGCCGTCCGAGCGAGCCGACCCGGGGGCGCCCCCGTGCGGGGGCCCATCCCTCGTGCGCACGGCCCACTTCCGTGCCCCGCGAGCCCCGGCGACGCCGGGGCTCGCGTCTGGTGCGCACGGGTGGACTTGAACCACCGACCTCCCGCTTATCAGGCGGACGCTCTAACCCCTGAGCTACGCGCGCGTCGAGATGGCGTTCAAAGAAACGCGGCCCGCCGCGCGAGCGGCGGGCCGTGAGTTGAAAGCGTGGCAGCGACCTACTTTCCCGCTTTTGGCAGTATCATCGGCGCGGAGGGCTTAACGACCGTGTTCGGAATGGGAACGGGTGTGACCCCTCCGCTGTGACCACCACGCATTGTTTCGAACCGAATAGAGGTAGTGCAGCCCGAGGGCCACCTTGGCGGGTGTGCCCCGCCAGCCGAATCCCCCGCGCCTCACGGCGAAGGGGAGGGAAGAAAAGCGGTCAAGCCAATCGGCCGATTAGTACCGGTGCGCTGAACGCATCACTGCGCTTACACGCCCGGCCTATCAACGTCCTAGTCTTGAACGGGCCTCATGGGAGATCTTGTCTTGAAGGAGGCTTCGCGCTTATATGCTTTCAGCGCTTATCCTTTCCGGACGTAGCTACCCTGCAATGCCACTAGCGTGACAACAGGCACACCAGCGGTCCGTCCACCCCAATCCTCTCGTACTAGGGGTAAGTCTTCTCAGATCTCCTACAACCACGGGAGATAGGGACCGACCTGGCTCACGCCGGTCTGAACCCAGCTCACGTATCACTTTAATTGGCGAACAGCCAAACCCTTGGGACCTCCTTCAGCCCCAGGATGTGATGAGCCGACATCGAGGTGCCAAACCTCCCCGTCGATGTGAACTCTTGGGAGAGATCAGCCTGTTATCCCCGGAGTACCTTTTATCTCTTGAGCGACGGCCCTTCCACACGGAATCCGCCGGATCACTAGGCCCGACTTTCGTCTCTGCTCGACTTATAGGTCTCGCAGTCAAGCGCCCTTATACCCTTACGCTCTTAGTGCGGTTGCCAAACGCACTGAGGGCACCTTTGGAGTCCTCCGTTACTCTTTAGGAGGAGACCGCCCCAGCCAAACTGCCCAACTAGCACTGTCCCCCGCCCGGTTTCACGGGACGAGGTTAGGATTCAAACTTGATAAGGGTGGTATTTCACCGGTGGCTCCACGGAGGCTGACACCTCCGCTTCAACGCCTCCCACCTATCCTACACAGATCAAGCCTAAACCCCATACTAGCTTGCAGTGAAGGTTCACGGGGTCTTTCCGTCTACCCGCGGTTAAGCGGCATTTGCACCGCTATTGCAGTTTCACCGAGCCCGTCGTCGAGACACTGACCAACTCGTTACGCCATTCATGCGGGTCGGAACTTACCCGACAAGGAATTTCGCTACCTTAGGACCGTCATAGTTACGGCCGCCGTTTACCGGGGCTTCGGTTCAGAGCTTCACCCGAAGGCTGACCCCTCACCTTAACCTTCCGGCACCGAGCAGGCGTCAGTCTGCATACAGCGTCTTTCGACTTAGCGCAGACCTGTGTTTTTGATAAACAGTCGGTTGGCCCATTTCTCTGCGGCCCCCAGGAGCTCCGGACGCGAAGTCCTTCACTCCCAAGGGCGCTCCTTTTCCCGAAGTTACGGAGCTAAATTGCCGAGTTCCTTGACGACGGATAACTCGAGCGCCTTGGGATTTTCACCCTTCCTACCTGTGTCAGTTTGCGGTACGGACACGACACGGTCATGACCCGCGAAGCTTTTCTCGGGAGCAGAGCATCGGTGACTTCGGCGCCAAATCGGCCTCCGCATCGCCTCTCGGGGTATGTGTGCCGAGGATTTTCCTTCGGCACCCCCTACGGGCTTGCACGCACACTTCAATCCGTGCGCTCACTTAGCTTCCTCCACCCCTCCTCGGGTATTGGGCCGTGCCGTGGTACGGGAATATTAACCCGTTGTCCATCGACTACGCCTTTCGGCCTCGCCTTAGGTTCCGACTAACCCTGGGCGGAATTACCTTCCCCAGGAAACCTTAGGTTTTCGGCGAAGTGGATTCCCACCACTTTTATCGTTACTCGTGCCTGGATTATCACTTCGACCTCGTCCAGACGTCCTTACGGTCGTCCTTCAACCTAGAGTCGAACGCTCCCCTACCGCTGCGCCTGGCCCGCAGGCCTGACGCAACCCGTGGCTTCGGTGTATGGCTTGAGTCCCGATCATCCTCGGCGCACGAGTGCTCGACGGGTAAGCTGTTACGCACTTTTTAAATGATGGCTGCTTCTAAGCCAACATCCCCGCTGTCTTCGCACCCGTACTTCCTTACGCACTTAGCCATACTTAGGGACCTTAGCCGTCGGTCTCCGTTGTTTCGGCTTTGACCCTGGAGCTTATCCCCCAGGGACTCACTGCCGGGATGAACATCGCGGTATTCGGAGTTTGATTGGGACGGGTAAGTGGGTAACCCCCCAGACCCATTCCGTGGCTCTACCCCCGCGATTCATCTCCCGACGCTGCCCCAAAAGGCATTTCGGGGAGAACCAGCTATCTACGGGCTTGAATAGTCTTTTGCTCCAAACCACAGCTCATCAGATGAGTTTTCAACCTCAAACTGTTCGGACCTCCACGGACTCTTACATCCGCTTCATCCTGGCCATGGTTAGATCGCCCGTTTTCGGGTCTACCACCTGCGACTTAGACGCGCTATTCGCACTCGCTTTCGCTTCGGCTTCGGGCCTAGAGACCCTTAACCTTGCCGCAGACGGTAACTCCCAGGCCCATTATGCAAAAGGTACGCGGTCAGGCGTGGCCCGAAGGCCATAGCCCTACCACGGTTTGTAGGCACGCGGTTTCAGGTACTTTTCACTCCCCTCACTGGGGTACTTTTCACCATTTTCGCTCGCGCTACTGGTTCGCTATCGGTCGCCGAGTAGTCTTTAGCCTTGCGGGGTGGTCCCCGCGGATTCAGTCCGGGTTCCACGTGTCCGGACTTACTTGGGTGTCCTCGCAGAGAGCACGATCTTTCGCCTAAGGGGCTATCACCCTCTATGGCCAAACTTTCCAGAATGTTCGGCTAGACCGTGCCTTTGTAACTCTGTGGGCCTTTCGACGCAGGCCCTCGAGAATCCCGCTACCCCACGTACGCAACGCCGTCGAGCTTGCACGTACGCGGTTTGGGCTGATCCCCGTTCGCTCGCCGCTACTGAGGGAATCGATATCTCTTTCTCTTCCTGAGGGTACTGAGATGTTTCAGTTCCCCCCGTTCGCTGCGACCACCTATGCATTCAGTGGTCGCTGCCCGGGCATGACCCCGGGCCGGTTGCCCGATTCGGAAATCTCCGGATCTCTGCCTGCTAGCGGCTTCCCGGAGCTTATCGCAGCTTAGCCACGTCCTTCCTCGCCTCTCGGCGCCAAGGCATCCTCCGCGCGCCCTTTCTAGCTTGACCACCTTTCTTCCCGGTGGCTAGCTTCTTCTGTGCATGGGCACTTCGCCAAGGTGAACAACGCGCGCGTTCCGGCGCGCGTTTCCCTCGGTGCTGCAACTACCTCTATTCACTTTTCAATGAGCTCTGCAGGGCGTTCCGCCAGGAAAGCCCTGTTGATTTAAAGAGAGACGACTCCCACGTGTCCCGGGTTCCACTTCATGCTCCACCCGCCTCTCGGCGTGCGGAGCCCTAAGGTGATCCCCTTAGAAAGGAGGTGATCCAGCCGCAGGTTCTCCTACGGCTACCTTGTTACGACTTAGTCCCAATCACCAGTCTCACCGTCGGCGCCTCCCTCCCTTGCGGGTTGGGTCAGCGACTTCGGGTGCTACCAGCTCTCGTGGCTTGACGGGCGGTGTGTACAAGGCTCAGGAACATATTCACCGCGGCGTGCTGATCCGCGATTACTACCGATTCCGGCTTCATGTGGGCGAATTGCAGCCCACAATCTGAACTAGGGACGGCTTTTTGGGATTTGCTCCCCCTCGCGGGTTTGCTTCCCTTTGTACCGCCCATTGTAGGACGTTTGCGGCCCCGGCCGTAAGGGCCATGATGACTTGACGTCATCCCCACCTTCCTCCGGCTTGACGCCGGCAGTCCCCCTAGAGTCCCCGGCATGACCCGTTGGCAACTAAGGGCAGGGGTTTCGCTCGTTACGGGACTTAACCCAACATCTCACGACACGAGCTGACGACAGCCATGCAACACCTGTGATAGCTACGGACTGGATACCGCTCGTTGCCCTTTCGGGCTCCTACTT
>WYBS01000135.1 GCA_011525755.1 Planctomycetaceae bacterium | reverse complement strand
TCGCCCTCGGGCTCCACCGAAGCCCAGCCGCCGCCACCTCAGCCGTAGGTCATCGCGCCCTCGGCGAGCACCGCGCCGTCCGCTGCGAGCACCTTGTACGTCACGGGCACGCGCACGCCCTCCTTGTAGACCGTGAGGCCGCGGCCGTCCGCGCCCTTCAACGTGAAGCCGAGTTGCAGCTTCCCGCCCTGCCGCTTCGCGCGGCCCTCGAACCGGACCGTCTCGTCAATCTCGAGCCGCGCGGCCAGCGCGACGTCCATGAGCTTCGCGGGCTCCTTCGCTGCGTCCTTCACGACGAGCTCCGGCCACGGCGCGCCGCTCGACGAAAGGAGCCACCCGTCCCGCGCGATCCGCGTCGCGCGGACGCGGTACTTGCCCGGCGCGAGCACGGATGGCGCGGCGGCCGCGCCGAACGCGAGCGTCACGTCGCCGTCCTTGCCCCGGAGCACCGCGCTCCCCTCCGGAAACGACGCCGTCACGCGCGTGTGGCCCTCCCGCCGCTCCGGCGCGCGCGGCGGGGGCTTCTGCGTCTCGAGCCACTTGCCGAGGGCCGCACGGGCCCCCGCCGGCGTGTCCGTTCAGGCGGTCTTCGGAAGCTGGCCGAGCCAGGCGCGGTCGCCCGCGAGCTCCCGGTCGGGGATCGCGTGGCAGCTCGCGCACCGCTGCTTGAAGAGGCGGCCCGCGTCCGCGACCTCGTCCGCCCCCGCGACGGCGGCGAGGAGGGCCGCGGCGAGGAGCGCCTCTCCCCCGCGCCCCCTCACCTCACCGATTCCTTGAGCGCCTTGGGATCCACGCCGAGCTTCGCGAACGTCGCGGCGGGGTCCTTCTCGAACGCCTTCGGGCAGTTCGGGCAGCAGAAGTGCACGCGGATGCCGTCCTTGTCCGCGAACACGCCCTCCTTCACCGCCTTCCCCGACATCGGGCACTCCGCGTTGCGGAGATCCACGACGGACGGGATGTAGCCGTAGCCGAGCTTCTTCAGCGCGGCCGCGGGATCCTTCTTCACCTTCTTGTCGCAGCCCTCGCAGCAGTAGTGGAAGCGGATGCCGTCGACGTCGCCGGTGACGCCCTCCTTCACCGGCTTGTTCATGATCGGGCAGGTCGTGTTGGCGAGGTCGATGACGACCTTGTCGCCGTCCTTCACGACCTTGAGGCCAAGCTTCCCGAGCGCCGCCTCGGGCTCCTTCAGGAACATCGGCTTGCAGTCGGGGCAGCAGAGGCGCACGCGCACGCCGTTCCAGTCGACGTGGTCGTCGCCCGTGATCTCGTCCCCCTGGACCGGACAGGTCTTGTTGTTGAGTTCGACGATCGCGGGGATCCGGATCGGGTCGATCTTTCTCGTCTCGTCCGCGGCGAGGGCGCCGGCGAGGACGATCAGCAGCGTGGTCGTGCGCATGGGGGACTCCTTTCCTTGCATGTGCAAGGCGATGGCGGACGGGCCATTATAAGGGGGGGGCGCGGGGGGGGGAGGTAGATCGCCAAAATGGGCAGCACGCCGTTCGTAGGTATGGTGGTAGGCCCCCGCACGGCGCTCCCGCCGGCGAGAGCAAGGAGGATCCCCATGCGTCTCGGAATCAGCTTTCTCTCCGTCGCCGTCCTCGGCGCGGTCGTCTTCCTCGCGTCCCCGTCGGCCTCGCTGCCCGAGGCGGAGACGTACGTGGTCGATCCGGTCCATTCGACCGTGATCTTCCGGATCAACCACATGGGCGCGTCCAACTTCTACGGGCGGTTCAACGGGATCGCCGGGGAGTTCACGCTCGTCGAGGGCGGCACGGGCTCCGTCTCGGTGACGATCGACGCCGCGAGCGTGGATACCGCGAGCGAGAAGCGCGACGGGCACCTGAAGAGCTCCGACTTCTTCAGCGTCGAGGAGTTCCCGAAGATCACGTTCAAGAGCGACGCGCTGAAGCACCTCGGCGGCTCGAAGTACGAGGCGAAGGGCACGCTCACGATGCGCGGCGTCTCGAAGGAGGTCACGGTCGCGGCCGAGCGGATCGGGGTCGGCGAGATGCAGGGAAGGAAGATCACGGGATTCGAGGGCACGGTCACGATCAAGCGGAGCGAATTCGGGATGAAGTACGGCCTCGGCGGCCCGCTGGGCGACGAGGTGAGGCTCATCCTCTCGGTCGAGGGCGGGATCAAGTAACCCCGTGCTCCCGCCGTTCGAGGTCCTCGTCCAGATCGGGTACGCGGCCGCGGTCAGCGCGGCCGCGCTGCTTGTCACGTGGCCCTGGCGCGACCGCGGCTGGCCGATGCCGGTAGCGCTCGGCCTCGGCGTCCTGACGTGCCACGTCGCGGCGGTCGGGTTCCCCGCGCCCTGGCCCGTGGCGCGGGCGGACCGGCTGTTCCATTTCGCGCTGCTCGGGGCGGCGCTCGGCGCGGTCGAGGCGGCGGTGCGCGTGCCCGCGGTCGTCCGCTGGGTCGTGCGCGCCGCTGCGTGCGCGGGGTGCGCGTGGGCGCTCCTGCTGCCTGCGGACCCGCTGTGGAAGTTCGCGCTCGTGGGGGCGGCGGCGTTCGTCGCGTGGAGCGCCTTCGAGTGGCGCGCGGCGCGTGTGGAGGGCTATGGGGGGCCCCTTGTCCTTGTCGTCGTGGCCGGCGCGGGCGGGCAGGCCCTCGCGTTCGGTAACTCGGCGTTTGTCGGGCAGCTCGCGGGCGCGCTTTCCGCTGCGGCGGTGCCGCTCGTGGTCTATACGCTGCTGCGCCCGCGGACGACGCTCGCGCGCGGCGGCGTGACGGCCTTCATGCTCGCGGCGCTGCCGCTCTGGATCTGCGGGTGGCGCCTCGCGAAGCTTCCGCTCGAGAGCGCGGCGCTGCTCGCGGTGGCGCCGGTCGCGACGCAGAAGCGGGGCTGGCTGGGCACGCTCGCGGCGCTCCTGGCAGCGGCGTTCGCCGCCTACCTCTCCTGGCGCGCGAACCCGAGCGACTTCGACCCGTCGCTCGGCTACTGAGCGGCGGCCGCCCTTGGCCCCGGCCCGCCTGGAGTGCGGCGCGGCGGGGAGGCGCTCGGGTGGCCAGCGCCGCTGCCGCGTTCGCCTTCGGGCAAGCCCCGACGCCCGGACGTTGGCCGCCCCCCGCGCCCCCCTCCCTCCCGCACGCCTGAGCGGGGACCGGCGACCTCGGCAGAATCCTGTCGGTCACGTTCGGTATTTGTTAGGTCATGTGCCGAGAGCACCCCCGTTTCGAGGATCTGACGCACGCGGAGCAGCACGCGCTGAGGCTCGACGCGCGGCTGTCGCCGGTCGCGCGCTGCCTCGGCGCGCTCGATCTCGGGCTCGGCGCGACGC
>WYBS01000134.1 GCA_011525755.1 Planctomycetaceae bacterium | reverse complement strand
GGAAGGCCGAGGACAAGGGCGACGGCGACCCAGCCTCCCCGCGACAGCGCCCCCCCGAAGGGGAGCGGCCGCTCGCGGTCCCGCGCGATCCAGAGGCCCGCGGCGAGGCCCGCGAGAAATCCGCCCGCGTGCGCCGCGTTGTCGATGAAGCCCATGCCCGCGACGCCGATCAGCGCGAGCACGACGACCCAGCGCATGAGGTTGCTGACGAGCCCCGTCGACCGCAGGTCGCGGTGCCGCAGCGCGAGGCCCATGAGCAGGCCGCCCCAGCCGAGGATGCCGCCCGACGCGCCGAGCGACGTCACGTCGGAGGAGAGCGTGCTCGCGACCGACGCCGCGACGGCGCTCAAGAGGAACACGAGAAGGATCGTCGCCTCGCCGACGAGCGACCGCGCGATGCGCGCGAGGCTCATCCCGGCCGCCGCGTTGAAGAAGAGGTGGATGACGCCGCCGTGGAGGAACGCGCACGAGAGGAGCCGCCACCACTCGCCCGCGCGGACCTCCTCCTTCACGAGGCCGAACCGGCCGACCGCCCTCTCCGGCCCCGCGAGGATCATCGCGACGTAGGTCGCGACGAACGCGCCGACGAGCGCGGTCGCCGCGAGCGAGCGGGCGCCCACCCACACGGCGAACCGGATCCGGTTCGCCTGGAGCGCGCGCCACCGCGCCGGGTCGCGCTCGAGGCCCCGGCGGCTCTTCCATGCGTCGACGGCCCCGTCGACGCCCTCGTGCCAGAGCGACACGCCGAGGAACATGAGGAGGAGGAGGACGAGGAGCTGATCGTCGCGGTCCTCGGGCCAGAGGAGGATCGACCCCGCGATCAGGAGGATCGTCCCGGCGAGCGGCGGGAGGCTCTTCCGGAGCGCGAGCCGCGCCTCCTCCGCGCCGCGCGCCTCGACCTCCGCCGCGAGCTCGGGGATCTCGTGGACCGGCCGGAGGTGGCGATCCCCGGGCGTCCACGCGAAGCGGATCGCCGGGTCCCCGCGCACGCGTTGCCGCAGCTCGTCGAGGTCCCCTGCCTGAACGAGCGCGACGCCGCCCCTCCCGCGCCGCGCGCTGCCCCACGGCCCCGCTGCCGCCGGGAGCGGGAGGAAGAGGTCGGGCCGCTTCCACGGGATGAGGCCGGGATCGCTCAACGCCAGACCGTGGGCCCCTGCGGGAGCATGGAGAGGAAGAGGCCCTGGCGCGGCACCGCGCCATTCTAGGGGCCGGATGAAGGGGGTCCGGGGGGCGTCAGCGGACGCGCAGCGTCCCCGAGACGGCGCGGCCGTCCGCGTCGACGACGACCTCGTACCAGTAGCGGCGGCCGCCGATGTCCGAGACGCCGAGCCGCCACGACGTCGCGGACCCCCGTTCGCAGGCGTCCGTCCATGACTTCCGGAAGAGATCGCAGTACGCCCTCCACACGCGCCGCGCCTGCTCCTCGGTGCGGATCCCGACGCGCGCGTCGGCGAGCAGCTCCCCGAAGGACTCGTGGTTGCCGTAGCCGGAATGCCGGGAGCGCGACCCGTCCGGCGCGACCGCCGTGATCTGGAAGAGGCCGAAGGCGATGCTGACCGGGTGGCGTACGGGGTCCACCTGCCGGTCCTGCCATGAGAGACGGAAGAAGCGGTAGCCGGGGAAGAGCTCGTGAAGCGCCGTGGTCGCGACGCGGCGTGCGGGGTCCACCGCGCGGGTGACCCACTCCCCCTGCCCCGCCTTCAGGAGGATGGCCTCCTCCTCGCGCGCGATCGCCGCATCGGGGCCGTCGGGGTCGATCGGGGTTCCGGCCTGTGCATCGAGCGCGGGCTCGGTCGCAGCGGCCGGCGGGGGCGGCGGCTCCTGGGCCGCCGGAGGCGCTTTGCACCCGGAGGCAGCGAGCGCGATCGCGAGCGGCGTCGCGAGGCGGGTCATCGAGGCGAGCCTACCGCGCGGCGGCGAGGCCCCCGTAACCGGCGGGTCACTTGGCCGCGGCCTTCACGTAGGGCTCCGTCTCGGCCGCAAGACGCCTCTCGAGCGCTTCCGCGGCAGGCCCCGCGCCGCACCGCCCCCGGATCACCCGCGCCGCGTCCCCCCGCACCCCCCAGTCCTCGTGGTCAAGGAGCCTCGCGAGCGCGAGCGCGTCGGCGTCCGACGGCGACCACTCCGCGCGAAGGAGCACGTCGAGCACGGAACGGAGCGCGCGCACGTCCGTCAGCGCGAGATCCGCGCGCACCGCGTCGCCGTACTTGCCGAAGTGCGCGGCGAGCCCGTTCACGACGCGCCCGCGCACCGCGAAGTCGCTCGACCCGAGCAGCGGCCGCAGCGCCGGGTAGACGTCCGCCTCGAGCGCGGTGAGCGCGGAGACCGCCGCCGCCGCGTGCCGCCCGCCGCGCGAGAGCCACGAGACGAGCGTCCCGTCGCCTTCGTGGCTGCCGATCGCCGCGAGCGCCGCCGCGGCGCGACGGTCGAGCGCCGGGTCATCGAGCAGCCTCGCCACCTCGGGCGCGAGATCCGAGGCCTTGAGCTCGCCGATCACGTGGAGCGCGACCTTCCGCCGCCGCTCGCTCCCGTGCGTCGCGTTCCGCCTCAGGAACTCCGTCGCGTCGAGCCCCTTGAGCACGTCCACGAACGCGCGCAGCTCGAGACCGTAGTTGTCGGTCTCCACGCGTGCGTCGAGGTACGGCAGCACGTCCTGCCCGAACTCCACGAGCCGCTTCCGCGCCGCGGGGACGATCGCGCGGTTCTCGCCGACCTCCCAGCGGCACGCGATCTCCCAGAGCTTGTCGAAGGTCTCCTGCGAGAGCGGGCCCTCCGGCAGCCTGGCCGCGATCGGGGGGGGCTCCGGGGGACCAGGCGGCGCCTCCGCGGGCGGCGGCGTCGCGTCGGCGCCCACGCCCGTGTCCGTCCCCCTCCACACCCCCCCATCCTCCATCGCGCCGAGGTAGTCGTCCTTCCCGCCGAGATCGATCAGCACGCCGATCGAGCCGAAGTCGCGCGCGGGCCTTCCGGTGTTGAGGCCGCCCTCGCGGCGCGCGCCGTACGTGTCGTCGCCCGCGCGGTCGATGTGGATGCCGACGGAGTTCGTGAGCCCGCTGCCGTTGCACGACGTGGCGCCCATGTACCGGTCGTTGCCGCCGCGGTCGTGGAGGATCGACGCGGCGAAGTCGTGGCTCCCGCCCTGGCCGAGGCCCGAGTGCATGACGTAGGTGTCGTTGCCGCCGCAGTCGACGAGGCCGCCGACGGCCAAGTGGATGCCGCTCCCCTGCCCGTACTGCGTCATCTCGTAGCTGTCGTTTCCTTGGCCGTCCCAGAGGAGGCCCGCGGAGTACCAGTAGCCGACGCCCTGGTTGTAGATGTCGCCCAGGTAGCGGTCGTTGCCGTCGAGATCGACGAGCATTGCGAGGCCGCCCGCCCAGTCCACCTGCCGCGAGCCGATGGCGAAGCCCTGCGAGAAGGACTGGTAGCGGTCGGCGAAGAGCGGCGCGTGGAGGTAGACGCCGCCGGCCTCGTAGGTGTCGTTGCCGCGGCGGTTGACGCAGAAGGCGACGCCCCGCGGCCGCGCGAAGGCCTGCGCGTTCGCCCACGCCGAGACGCGGTCGTTGTCGAAGAGGCGGATCTCGGGCGGCTCCTTCGTGCCCTCGTCGACGGTGATCTCGGGCCTTCCCTGGAGCGCGTCGTCGAAGAAGACGGCGACGCCGAAGGCCGCGGCGCCCTGCGTGAACGTCTTCCCCTCGTAGACGTCGCTGCCGCCGTCGTCGTAGAGGACGGCGAGGCCGCCGATCGCCGCGCCCAAGGAGACGTGGCCGGCCGTGTACCGGTCGTTCCCCTGCCCGAGGTCGTAGAGCGCGGCGACGCCCAAGACCGCGGCGCCGAGCGTGATGTCGGTTGCGCCGCAGTCGTAGGTGTCGTCGCCCTCAAGGTCGACGAGGAGTCCGACGCGGCGGTTCTCCGTGCCCGCGGCGGCGCCGACGCGGCCCCTGTAGCGGTCGTCGCCCTTGGGATCGACGAGGATCGCGAAGTCGCCGTCGTAGGCGTCGTCGTTCGGCGTGCCGAGCGCGATGCGGCCGTGCGGAGTCTCGCGGACGAGCGGCTTGTCGGCGGGGAAGGCGGCGAGCGGCCACTTCGCGAAGTCGGCCGGGTCGCCGAAGGGCCACGCGGGAAGCGGAAGCGCCGCGGCGGTCTCGTGCAGCTTCTCCTTCGACGCGTCGGAGGGCATGTGCCACGTCATCTCGTCGAGGAGTGCATCGCGGGGGGCTCCGGGGGCGATGTCGGGCTGCGCGGCGGCCATGCGCTCGAGGATCGCGAGGGCCTCCTCGGGCGTGGCCGGCGGAGGTGTCGCCCCCGGAGCCCCCCCGGTTCCCTTCTCGAGGAGGGCCGCGCCCTCGGCGAGGAGCGCGAGCGGCCCCGCGCCCGCGCGCGCGGCGAGGCGGTCCATCTCGGGCGCGATCTCGAGCGGCTTTCCGAGAAGCTCGCGCACCTTGGGCAGGCAGCCGTGCCCCTCCGCCTGCGCCTTGTCGAAGTCGAGGTCCGCGCGGGCGAGGTTGCCGGCGTGGAGCGCGCGGTCGAGGGCTTGGAGCTCCTCCGGCGTGTAGGTCTCTTGGGCGATGAGGAGGAGGAGCGCCGCGGCGATCATCCGCACGATCCTACGCCGGGGCCGGTTCCTGTCCCCCGTGTTCGGTATTTGTTAGGTACATGTGCTCGGCCTGTTCTCTCCCGGACGTGCTCGAGGAGGCGTTCCGGCACGACGCTGCGCTGTCGGCGGTCGCGCGGAGCCTCGGCGCGCTGGACCTCGCGCTGGGCGCGACCGTGGCGCCGCTCTACGACCGCGGGCTCCTCGCGGAGCTCTCGTACGCGCGGGAGTCGGACTACGCCCGCGAGCGTCTGGGCATGTCGCCGGCGGCGGTGTCGTCGTGCGTGCGTCTCGCGCGGGAGCTGAAGACGAGGCCGATCCTCCGGCGGGCGGTGACGGCGGGAGCGGTGTCGCCTCGGAAGGCGCTCGCGGTGATGCCGCTCGCGGTCGGCGACTGCGAGGGCGCGTGGACCGAGGCGGCGATGCGGCTCTCCGTGCGCGAGATCGAGAGCGCGGCTCGGGCGGCGGGGTGCGCGTCGCCGGAGGAGCGGTTCGAGGCGGAGGCGATCGTCCTGCCGATGACGCCGCAGCAGCAGGACCGGCTCGACGCGGCGCTTGCCCTCGCGAAAGAGGACCTCGGCCCCGAGGCGAAGCGGTGGCAGTGCACGGAGGCGATCTGCGAGGAGTTCCTGTCGAGCTTCGCGGAGCATGCCGGGGAGGGGCCGGGGTCCGCCGCGCCGCCGCCGCCGATGTCCCCGCACGCGGCGAAGGTCGTCGCGCGCCAGCTCGCCGCGATCGACGAGGCGCTCGCGACGATCCGGAAGATCGAGGAGGAGATCCCAAGCGAGGATGCGCTCTCGCTCGACGCGCGGGCATTGCGGCTCGTGGCCGCGCGGCGGCGCTACGACGAGACGCTCGGGATCCTCGCGCGGCGGATGCTCGGCTCGAGGTGGCACGAGACGCTCCGTTACGGCTTCGAGGAGTACTGCGAGGAGCGGCTAGGGATGCGCGCGGGCGCCGTCCGGACGCGGATCTGGCTCGAGCGGCGGATGGAGGAGCTCCCCGCGCTGCGTGAGGCGCTGTCGTCCGGCCGGATCGGGTACACGAAGGCGGTGATCGTCGCGCGGAGGGCGACGTGGGCGGACGTGGACGAGTGGATCGCGCGGGCGCGGGCGACGACGTGCCAGCAGCTCGAGCGGGAGGCGGAGGAGGAAGAGGACCAGGCGGGCCGGAGGAAGGGGACGCGGCACCTCTGGTCGCCGTCCGACGCCGCGCAGACAGTGCGCGACGCGATCGCGGCGGCGCAGGCGAAGTCGAGGGCGGACGGGGGGTCGAGATCGACGCGGGCGAGGCGCTCGCGGTGGTCGCGGACCACTTCGTGGAGGTGTGGAAGGCGCACCACCCGGACTGGATCAGGAAGTGGAGGTCCGAGCAGCGCCGGAGGGTGCTGATGCGGAAGGGGGGCCTCTGCTCGGTGCCCGGCTGCTCGCGGGCGGCGGTGCACGTCCACCACGTGGTGTTCCGGTCGCGCGGCGGCCCGCTCGAGGAGTGGAACGAGATCGGGATCTGCGCCGTGCATCACCTGCACGGGATCCACATCGGGTACCTCGAGGTCTCGGGCCGCGCGGGCGAGCGGCTGGAGTGGAGGCTCGCGACGGGCGAGGCGTGGGTCACGCTCGGCGACGACGACGTTTTCCGGGCGGATCGCGAGGGGGCTCCCGGGGCGGCGCGGGCTCGCGCCACCGCTCCGGCCGACGCTCCGGCGGGCGGGCCGGCGTCGGGCGGCGGCACACGGCCCGGGCCGGCGGCCGGCGCGCACCCGGGTGACCGTTCCACGGATGTGAACGGGGCGGCCCGACCCAAGGCCACGCAGCCGGGTGACGATCTCACGGATGTGAACGGGGCGGGCGACCGCACGGCCGCCACCTGCGTGGAGCGGACCGGCAACGACGTCACGGATGTGGATCCGGAGGCCACGGCGGATCCCGACGACGGAGGGCGCGGGCTTCGTGGCCGAGCGTCTCCCGGATACCAAGTGGCTCCTCAGCGACGATGCCGCGTGGCCGACGTGGCCGACGCTGCCCGCGGCGAGGGCGACCTTGCGCGGATTCCGGCGCGCCCCGAGGGAGGAGGAGGCGGTCAGGCGGTAACCGCGGCTCGCGTGACAGCGTTCGCGTCTGCGGCTCGAAGCCGAGCCGTCGCATGCCGGTAACTCCCTCGGGGGGCCCTGCGGTCCTTCGGGCGGGCCCCTTCGCGGGCACGCCACGTGTCCCGCCGCGAGCGGGCTCACGGAGTTTTGCTCGGGGCGCGACTAGACTTTCGTGCCGTTGCGCCCCCTCGCGGCTCTCCTCTCTCTCATCGTCGCCGGCTGCCACGGCGGGATCCACCGCCGCGGCGAGTGGCAGGCGATGGGCGACGTGGGCTTCGGGTTCCCCGCGGGCGACTTCCTCTTCTCCTCGGAGGGGGCCGGAGCACCCGAACTCGGGCTTCGCGCGGGGATGGCGGGCTTCGTGCGGGACCGGACCGCGCTGCTCGCTGCAGGCGTGTACCGGTACTACAGCCCCGAGAGCGGCTCCGTGAACGCGGGCGAGTTCCAGCTCGGCCTGCGCTACTACCCCCCGATCGACTTCCACATCGGGAAGGTGCCGGTGGGGCCGTTCCTCGACGCGTTCGCGGGGATCATGCACGCCTCCGCGAGCTTCCCTCTCGACGGAACCGCCACGAACGTGTCGGGCGAGTGGGGCCTCGGGCTCGAGGCGATCCTCGGGACGCACACGGGCATCTTCGGGGGCTACCACTTCCGCCACCTCTCGAACGGCGGCGGCAACGTGCCCGAGAACCCCGGCTACAACAACAACCAGTTCTTCCTCGGGTTCGCCTGGCGGTGGTAGGTCCGGCCCCCCCGGCCCCCTCCTCCGCCCCTCGGCGCGCTACCGCTTGCAGCCGGCCTTCGCCCGGCGCGTGGCGAAGTCGAAGTGCGGATCCGCCGTCGGCGTGTGGCACCGCGTGCAGGCCGCCGCCTCGACCTTCGGCGCCTTGAACCCCTCCGCGTCATGCTCCCTCATCGAGAACCCGTGGCAGTCCTGGCAGTTGACGTTCGCGAGCTCCGGCGTCGTGCGGATCGAGTCGAATCCCGAGGTGGATTCGAAACCCGTCGTGTGGCACGAGAGGCACTCGGGGTCGCCGTCGCGGCCGACGCGCAGCAGCGTCTCGTAGGCGTGCGCGTGGCCCGACGCCTTATAGGCCGCGAGCTGCGGTTCGTGGCAGGCGCCGCAGGCGGCCGACGAGGTGTAGACCATCCCGTCGCTCGCCTTCGCCTTCGCCGCATAGCTCAGGGCGACCCGCGTGTAGTCCTCGTAGGTCTTCCAGAGCGCGTCGTCCATGGGCCAGCGCTTGTCGACGAGCTCGCGCCGGAACTCGAAGTCGACGACGCCTCCGCCCCGCATCTTCCACGCGAGGACGGTCACGTACTCCATGTCGCCCACCCGCAGCACCGGCGGGTTGGGCAGCCGCTCCGGCACGGCATCCCCGGTGCGATAGTGGCCCTGGATCACGAGATGCGCGCCGGTGGAGCGCGCGAGCTGCTCGGCCTCGGCGTCGAAGCCGTGCGAGGCGACGACCACGATGCAGCCTTCCCGCTTCAGCTTCGCGACCTCGTCGGCGAGGCGCTTCCGCGTGGCGAAGGCGAGGCGCTTCGCGACCTCCGGCGTCAGCAGGGGCGGCGACGCGCGCGGCGTGTCGGAGAGGATCGCGAGCTTCATCTTGCCGCGCGTGCGCTTCACGATCCTCACGACGGGAAGCGGCGATTCCGCGAGGTTCGCCGTCGTCGAGAGGAACTCCGGCGGGCCCTTCGTCAAGAGCTCCCTGAGCTCGGACGGCGCGGCGCTCCACTCCTGGTCCGCGAGCACGACGGCGTCGTAGCCGATCTGCCGGTACGCGCGCAGCATGAAGGCATTGCGCGGATCCCGCGGGTGCCCCACGCGGAACGCGTCGCCCGTGTCGACGAGGACGAGATCCGGGTAGGCGGCCCGGTAGCTGCGCACGAGGCCGCTGCGCCGGGAGAGCCCTCCCATCATGCCGGTCGCGCAGTTGCAGGGCTCGAGCACCCCGTTCGTCGAGTCGGTGACGAGGAGGACGAGGTCCGGGGTCCCCATCCGGAAGGGAAGGACCGGCCCCTTCGGCGCGGGCACGGGCGGTCGCGGCGCTGCCGACGGGGCCTCCTCGGCTCCGCGGGTGCCGCCCCCGGTCGCGCATGTCGGGAACGCGACGCAAGCGAGGAGGAGAAGTCCCAAGGCTCTTGTGCGCACGGCCGGTCTCTCGCGTCCCCGAGAAGCGAATGCCGCGCCGCACGTTCCGGGATCTGCCCCAGGGCATGGCCCGCGCGCCCCTCCCAGCCCTCCGGATGCGGATTCTTCCTCATTGCGCCCGCGAGGCGGCCCGACTAGCATCCGCCCCGAATCGCAATCCTCCCTTACGCTTGCCACAACCGTGACGTCCGGACATCGGTTCCCGCATCGCCGCTCGTGCCCGCGGGGAGGAGGTTCCCCCACCGGGGCAAAGGGCACAAGCGCGCAAACTCCCGCGGCCCAGCCCGCAACAGGTTCGTTGCGCGGGGCCGCGGGCGGGGAAAAAAGGGCACCGCTGGGATCGCTCGGCGGTCGATAGGAACACCATGGAGCATCGTCATCCCGCCTTGGCCCTCGCGCTCGTCCCGTGCCTCCTCATGTTCGCCTGCGCCTCGCGGCCGGTCGCCATGCCCGCGATGCCGCCGCCCCCCGCGGCGGTCGCGTACGAGGCGAGCCTGACGGGACTCTGAGGGCTCTCCTGCGCGCTCGAGGTCGAGCGCACCCTCTCCGGCTCGGGAATGGTCGCGAGCATCGAGGTCGATGCGGACACGAGCCTCGCCGTCATCGTGCCGGCATCGGGGCGCGGCATCTCCGCGGCGGACCTCAACGCGGCGCTCCGCGCCTCCCCCTATCGGGTGACGGGGCTCCACGTGAAGGGCTGATCCCGCTTCGGCGGCGCCGGCGCGCGCGGCCGGTCGCCGCCGGTCGCGGCGCGGACGGGACCGCGCGCCTTTCCCCGCCGTGTTGCACCGCGGCACGCCGCTACTTGGCACGTGCTTCGCTCTCCGTGACCTGTCAAGTAGACCACAACACAAAGTGGGTTGCAGGTCACGGCCCCCACGCCCGTCGCGCAGCCGCATCGGCGCGGCACCGTCCCTGCGACTCAAAGGGAGGGGTGCGACATGACGTTACGGTTGTTCGGTACGATGGCTCTCGCATTCGCCGTTCTGGCCGGATGCAAGACCGAAGGGAAGGAGACGCCGCCGTCCGAGCGGCGGGTCGACCTTCACATCAAGTCCGACGCGGATCAGCCGGCGGAGCCCGTGGTGGTGGCGGAGCCGGCGCCCAGGGCCCAGCCGGCGCCCAGGGCTGTGGAGCCGACGGTCCGTCCGAGCGACGGGCTCTACTGGACCGAGCGGGCCTACCCGACGGGCGACAAGCGCACGAGCGTGGTCGTCCTCGAGAGCGGCACGCCCGGCGAGGTGAGCGTGGGCGTCCCCTACGAGTACGTGCTGAGGGTCACGAACATCTCGGACATGAACCTCGAGAACGTGGTGGTCGTGGACAAGCCGCGCGGCAACTTCGCGCTGCGCAGCTCGGTTCCCAGGACGGCGGGCGGCGAGGAGCTCCGCTGGGACCTCGGGGCCCTGCGCCCCCATGAGGCGAAGGAGATCAAGATCTCCGGCAGCGCGGTCGGCGAGGGACAGGTCGTCCACTGTGCCGAGGTCGACTGGCGGTCGATCTTCTGCAGCACGACGCAGGTCGTGAAGCCGGGCCTCGCGATCTCGATGACGGCGACGGCGGCGACCCTCGTCTGCGATCCGATCACCTACACCGTGACCGTCTCCAACAACGGCTCCGGCACGACCCGCAACGTCGTCGTCGAGGAGAAGCTGCCGGCCGGCGTCGAGACGCTCGAGGGGAAGAACACCGTCCGGTTCTCGGTGCCCTCGCTCGAGCCGGGCCAGTCGAAGAACTTCACGTGGAAGGCGAAGGCCAACAGGACCGGCAGGTTCACGGGCGTGGCGACGGCAAAGGCCGACGGGAACCTCACGGCGCAGTCCGGCGAGGTCGAGACGACCGTGACCCGCCCCGTGCTCGTCTTCGAGAGGCAGGGGACGAAGCAGACCTATATGGGCAAGCCGATCACCTACGACCTCCTCGTCAAGAACACCGGCGACGGCGAAGCCCGCGACGTGGTCGTGACCGCGCAGTTCTCCACGGGGTCCAAGTTCCTCGAGGCTTCCGGGGGAGCGACCATGGAGGGCAACACGATCCGCTGGAAGTTCGGGACGATGCAGCCCGGCACGGTGAGGACGTTCAACGCGAAGATCTCCTACGCGGAGGCCGCCCTCGTCCACGCATCGGCGACCGCGACCGCGTACTGCGCCGAGGCGGTCACCGTGCAGTCGGAGACGCAGGTGACCGGCATCCCGGCCATCCTGCTCGAGGTGGTGGACCTCACCGACCCCGTCGAGGTCGGCGGGTCGACGACCTACGTGATCACGGCGACGAACCAGGGCAGCGCCCCGGGCACGAACATCCGGATCGCCGTGATGCTCGAGGACACGATGGCTTACGCGTCCGCCACCGGCACGACCAGGGTGGAGGAGACGGGCCAGAGGATCACCTTCAAGCCGCTGGCTTCGCTCGCCCCGGGCGAGAAGGCCACGTGGAAGGTCGACGTCAAGACCGTCGGCACGGGCGATACCCGCTTGAAGGTCGCCATGACGTCCGATCAGCTGGGCCGCCCGGTCGAGGAGACCGAAGCGACCAACATCTACAAGTAGAGAGACCGGATCGGGGCGGGGCCGCCGTGCGCGGCCCCGTCCTTTTCCTCGCGCCGGCCCCCGGGCCCCCCCGGCTTCTCACCGTGCCGGCGCGAGCGCCGGGTCGTCGAGGTCCAGCCGGTAGAGCACCTGGTTGTAGTCGTACCGCGGCGTCGGCTGCTTGTTGCCCGAGAACTCCTTCGAGTACGTGCCCTCGAAGAAGAGCGCCGGCCCCCGCGCGAACCCGGCATGGATCTTCGGGTTGTAGAACGTGTAGTCGTCGTGCGAGAGCACCTTCACCGCCGTGCCCCAGGGCCCCGTCGGCGCGTCGGCCTCCGCGTACCAGACCTCGCCGAAGGCCGACGGATTGCCGAACGACTGGACGAAGACGGCCACCCAGCGCTTCCGGAAGGGGCTCCACGCGATCGATCCGCTGTGGGGCTTCACGGCCGCCTTCGCGTCGGCCGCGCGCAGAACGGCCTGCGGCTCGAGCGCCTCCCATGCCGCGGGATCCTGCCACGCCTCGAACGTCGCCGCGCAGCGGAGCGTCGGGAACGGGTTGCCGAAGAGCACCTTCCCCTCGAAGAGCACCGCGTGGCCCTCGGGCATCCTCGGCTCCTTCCCCGCGCCCTTCGTCCAGAGCGCGCGCAAGCGCTCGAACTCGAGCTTCTCCTCGTTCCAGACGGCGAGGCCTCGCTCGTGGACGTCCCAGTCGGGCCGTACTTTCATATAGGTCGCGACGAGCCGCGGCTCGCCCGCCCCGTCGGGGAGGCTCGCGAGGCCGGTGAGCCAGGAGGCGCCGTCGCCGGGGATCGGCGCGATCGCGCGCGGGGCGCCCTCCTTGTCCGCGAAGGGCTCCAGAGGAAGACGCAGGGGGGGTCCGGGGGCCGCGAGCGCGTCCACCGCGCTCCACGCGCCGGTCGCGTGGAAGATGCCGAGCGGGTAGCGCGGGAGCACGGTGTCGCCCCACATCCAGAAGAGGCGGCCGCGGTGCACGGCGTTCTGCACGCTGTCGCAGCCGAGGATGCCCGTCTCCCGCGCGTCCTCCGCGAGCCCGAGCTTCGCGCTCTCCGCGAGGAGCCCCGCGCCGGTGATCCGCCCGATCCGCCGCGCGACGACCCTCCGCTCCACCTCGACGCGCAGCGTCTTCCCGGGCTCCGGCACGAGACGGACGCCCTCGAACCCGAACCCGTCCTTCGGCACGCCGTAGCCGTGGCCCTTCACCTCGAACCACGTCTCGCGTCCCATCAGCTCCGGGAGGTCGAACGCGATTTGGCCCGCGTTGTCCGTGACGAACCGCACGTTGTGGAGCGTCCTGAGCTCGACGAGCGGGACCGGCCAGCCCGATCCCTTCTCGACGACCTCGATCGCGCAGGGCTCGAGGGCGAGCGCCGCGGCGGCGCAGAGAAGGAGCGCGACGGCGGCGCTCCCCCCCGCGCCCCCCCTCATAGCTTCAGGATCATCTTCACCATGTCGCGCGGTGTGCCGTCGGGATCGGTCCCGTAGCCGGGGATGGTGTAGCTCTCGAAGCCCATGCTCTTCAGGGTCGCGATCGCGTCCTCCTCGAGCTCCGTGATGAGCATGCAGGTGAGGTGCCGGAGTCCGTTCTCGCGCGCGCTCGTGATGAAGTCGTTGACGAAGACGGTGCCGAGGCCGACGCCCCGGTACGCGGGGTCGATGAGCCACTTGATCCGGCCCACGCGGCGCAGCGGCCCGTTGTCGCGGTAGTGGAGCGTGGCGTCGGCGACGACGCGCTTGCCATCGAGCGCGAGGAGCGGGAGCGCCCTCTCGTAGTTGAGCTCCTCCGCCCACCGCTCGACCGTCGCACGCTGATCGATCCGGTCCCACGCGCAGCGGACGTAATCCTCGGGGAGGCGCCGGAAGAAGTCGTAGACGGCGTCCACGTCGCCTTCGGTGAAGGGGCGGATGGTCACGCGCCGGGCGTCGCGGAGGCCGGCCTCCTGGGGGTATCGGATCGGCATGGCCGAAGGATAGCAAACGGGGGAAGCGCCGGTCCGGCAGGCCTCCGGCGCGGGCGGCGGCTCAGCGGCCTCCCGGGAAGGCAGCTTCGGCCATCATGGTGGCGACGAGGACGACGGCGTCCGGATCCCCCTTGAGCCGCTCCATCGCCTGCCGGAAGCGGGGCTCGAGCATCTCCGCCGCCGATTCGAGCCGCGCGTCGAGACGCGCGCGCTCGGCCGCGGAGGGTGCCCCTAGGTTCGCCTCCGCGTCGTTGATCTCCTTCACGCGCTTCGCGATCTCCTCCATCCGGGGCCGCGCGGCCTCGGCGCTTTTCCGGTCGCGGATGCCGTCGAGGATATCGGCCATCTCCTCCATCGCGTCGATGTGCGCCTCGGTCACGCCCTCGTGGGTGGCGAGCTCGGAGACGGGCGCCTCGACGTCGGGCTCGCCGCCGCACGCGGCCGCCAGCAGGACGGGGATGAGGAAGGGAGGGGGGCGCGGGGGGAGGGTCACGGCCTCGCTCCGAACCGCTTCGCCGCGCGCGCCTTCGCCTTCCGCGCCTCGACCTCGCGGTCGCGCGGCGGTGCGGCGGTGACGAGCGAATCGAGGAGGTCGCGCGCGGCCTCCGTCACGGCCTCGACGGCGTGCGCGAACGCCTTCTCGTTGGCCTTCGACGGGGCGCCGATGCCGCTGATCTTCCGCACGAACTGGAGCGCCGACGCGCGGACCTCGTCGTCCGTCGCCGGCGGCTCGAAGTTGAAGAGCGTCCGGATGTTCCTGCACATGGCGCGCTCATCATGCCATCCGCCCGCGCGGGCGCCGGGGCCTCCTCCTCCCCGGAGCCCCTCCACCTCCCGACCGTGCGACGGTCCGGCCCTCAGCGGCAAGGGAAGGAGGATGGGCGGCATCCTCGGACACATCCTCGTCCCCGGCTACCCGCAGGTGCGCAACGGCGATCGCTCGCGGGCGCTCCTCGCGGGCGCCGCGGTGCTCTCCTGCGTTCTCCTCGCCGTCACGACCCCTTGGCTCCGGTCCGCGAAGGGCCTCCTCTCCTTCCTCGCGGTCCTGACGGCGATCGGGGTCCTCTCGCTCGTCGACGGGCGGCTGCGGCGCGGCGCCGCCCCGCCCGCGCGGCTTCGCGCCGCGGAGTGGACGTTCCTCGCGGCCCCGGCGTGGATCTTCGTCGCCCTGGTCCTCGTCCCGCCCGCGCGCGAGGCGGTGATCGGCCTCGCGGCGTTCCGCACGCCCGCGGGACACGACAGCATGGCGCCGACGCTCCTCGGCGGCGACCGGTTCGTCGTCGACCTCCGCGCGCGCGATGGGGCCCGCGGCGACCTTGTCGTGTTCGCGTCGCCCGAGGAGGAGCGCACGCTCGTCAAGCGCGTCGTCGCGCTCGAGGGCGACGTCGTCGAGGCCGGCGCGAGCGGGATCCTGGTCAACGGCCGGCTCGCGCTCGCCGGGCAGGCGGCGCCGTTCGGGCCGCTGACGGTGCCGCCGGGCCGGATCTTCGCGGTCGGCGACAACCTCGTCGCGAGCCGCGACTGCCGCCACTTCGGACCGGTCGGAAGAGACGCAATCCGCGGGCGCCTGCTCTACGTATTCTGGTCCGGGACATGGAGCCGCATCGGGACGACGCCAAGGTAGCGCGGGTGCTCGCGGAGGGTCCCTGGCTCCGGAGGCTCGCGGGCCGCATCGACGGCGCGCGCGCGGAGGACCTCGCGCAGGAGGCGCTCCTCGCGGCGCTCCTGGCGCCCGCGCCACGGGGACGGCTCCGGTCCTATCTCGCGGGCATCCTCCGGAACCTCGCGCGCGACGCGCGTCGGCGCGAGGCGCGGCGGGCGTGCCGCGAGGCGCAGGCAGCGGCGCCGCACGGCGGACGCTGCCCCGGCGAGGCCGCGGCCCGCGCCGAGGCGCACGAACGCCTGGGCGCGGCGATCCGCGACCTCCCGGAGCCCTACCGCACGACCGTCCGCCTGCACTTCTTCGAGGGGCTCACGCTCGCCGAGATCGCGCGGCGCGAGAGCGTGAAGGACTCGACCGCGCGCAACCGCCTCCGCCGCGCGCTCGCGACGCTCCGCGCGCGCCTCGAGGGGGAATTCGGCGGGGCGCCGCTCGCGCTGCTGCCGCTCGCGACGACGGAACGGCGCCCGCGCCTGTCGTTCGGCAGGGCCGCCGCCGCGGCCGCCCTCCTCGCCGGAGCGGTCTACGCGGGGACGCCCTCGGCGGAGGACCCCGCCCCGGCCCCCGCACCCCCCCCGCAAGACGTTCCGGCGGCGGCGCCGCTCCCGCACGAGCCGCCGCCGCCGGTTCCCTGAGGCCCTTCCGCTATCATGTCGCGTCGTGCGCACCGCCTTCGCGCTCCTGGCTCTCGGCATGCTCGCGACCGCCGCCGAGCCGCCCGAAGTGGAGGCGGCGCTCGGGAAGGCCAAGGCGAACCGCGCGGAGCTCGAGAAGGTCCTCGCGCACTACGCGAAGGACCCCGAGAAGCTCGCGGCGGCGCGGTTCCTCGTCGCGAACATGGAGGGGCACGGCTACGTCGTATTCGGCCTCTACGACAAGGAGGGGAACGAGATCCCCTTCGAGGCGCTCGACTACAAGAGCTTCAAGGAGGCGGAGGCCCGTTACGACGCGCTCGAGAAGGAGCACGGCACGCTGGAGTTCAAGCGGAAGACGTTCACGCCCGACCTCGAGGCGATCAAGGCCGACTTCCTCATCGAGAACATCGACCTCGCCTTCGAGGCGTGGCACGGGCACCCGTGGGGGAAGGAGATCCCCTTCGACGTCTTCTGCGAGACGATCCTCCCCTACCGCGGGAGCGAGGAGCCGCTCGTGCCGTGGCGGCGCGCGTGCCGGGAGCGCCTGCAAGAGACCTGCGCCTCGCTCGACACGACCTCGCCCGAGGCCGCGGGGCGCGCGGTGCTCGGGGCCGCGGGGAAGTGGATCGGCTTCGACGAGGTCTACTACCTCCACCCGACCGACCAGGGCTACGACGAGATGTGCAGGACGAGGCTCGGCCGCTGCGAGGACATCAGCAACATGATGTCCTACGCCGCGCGCGCGAGCGCCGTGCTCTCTTCTACCGACTACACGCCCGCCTGGGCCGACCGCGACAACAACCACGCGTGGGAGGTGCTGCTCGACGCGCAGGGGCGCGGCAAGGCGGGTCTCGCGCACCGCGCCGCGAAGATCTACCGGAAGACGTTCTCGATCCAGCGCGGGAGCCTCGGCGCGATCCGGGGCGACGAGCCCGCGCCGCGCTGGCTTTCGGGCACGCACTTCCGGGACGTGACGGATCAGTACCTGTCGGCGACCGACGTCACGGTCACGCCGCCGCGTCCCGAGGGCCGCCGGTTCCTCTACCTCTCCGTCTTCAACGGCGGCGAGTGGGTCGCGATCCACTGGGCCGACCGCGGGGCGCTCGACGCGTGGACCTTCACCGCGATGGGCCGGGGCGTCGCCTACCTGCCCGCGTGGTACGACGGGAAGGATCTCCTCCCCGCCGCCCCACCTCTTCTGCTGCTCGACGACGGCACGGTGCGGCAGCTGCCGGGCACGGGAGCGAAGACGACGCTCCTCGCCACCGCGACGAGTCCCAAAAAGAGGAGCCCCGACACGAACGTGACGACGCCCGTGTCGTACCTCGTGAAGGGGAGGACGTACGAGCTCTTCCGCTGGAACGACGGCTGGAAGAAGGAGGGGGAGGGGGTCGCGGGGGAGGGGCCGCTCGCTTTCGAGGGGCTGCCGGAGGACGGGCTCTACTGGCTCGTGGGGAAGGGCTCGAAGAAGCTCGAGCGCATCTTCACGATCGAGGGCGGAGAGCAGCGGTGGTGGTGACATGAAACGAGTCCTCGTTCTCCTTCTCCTCGTCGCGGGCTGCCGCACGTGGGACGTGAACGCCTTCGGCGTGCCGCTCGGCGAGGAGCCGCCGCGCCACCTGCAGGCGTCGTCGGACCTCACGAAGGACGAGACGATCGGCGTGATCGTCGTGCTCACGGCCATGGTCGGGCTCAGCGTCTGGGCCGCTGTCGAGTGGGGCGACTGCGACTGCTGGGACTGACATGAGGCGAACGCTGCTGCTTCTGCTCCTCGTCACCGGCTGCCGCACGTGGGACGTGAACGCCTTCGGCGTCCCGCTCGGCGAGGAGCCGCGCCACGTGCAGGCCTCCTCGGATCTCTCCGGCGAGGAGAAGCTCGGCGTCATCCTGATCCTCGCCGTCGCCGTCGGCGCGGGCGTCGCGGTCGCCCTCGCCGCGGACTGATCCGCGCTCGAAGACGGCCGCGGCGGCGAGTTTCAGGTCGGGGGGGGGGCGGGAGGGGGCCGGCTCGGCGCCGGACGCCGTCCTCCTTGGCGTCCCGGCCGGGGACCTCCGACTCGCGCATCACGAGGACATCCGGCACGAGCGCGTTGAATCGGCGGGCTAGCGGGCGCTGAGGCAGGCGCGACCGCCGTCGAGCGGGAAGATGCCGCCCGTCACCCAGCGCGCGAGATCCGACGCGAGGTAGAGCGCCATCCACGCCGCGTCGTCGGGCTCGCCGACGAACCCGAGCGGATGGGTCTCCTTGCCGCGCGCGAGAAATGCGGGGTAGTCCTTCACGGCCCCGGTCGCCGTGTGGAGGTTCGTGACGACGACGCCCGGCGCGATCGCGTTCACGCGCACCTTGAAGGGCGCGAGCTCGAGCGCGAGGCAGCGCGTGTACATGTCGACCGCCGCCTTGCTCATGCAGTACGCGGTGACCTGCGCGGCCGGGCGCGTCCCCGTCACCGACGAGAGATTGACGACCGCAGCCCGCTCGCCCGCCTGCTTCAGCGGGTCGAGCGCCGCGCGACACATCTCGACCGTGCCGTCCACGTTGATCGACATGATCCGGTCCCACTCCTCGCGTTCCGTGTCCGCCGTGCCGGCGCCGCCGATCACGCCGGCCGCGTTGACGAGCGTGGTCAGGCTGCCGAAGCGGTCCACGGTCGTGCGGACCGCGCGGGCCGCGTCCCCGGGATCCCGCACGTCGCCCGGGACCGCGAGCGCGCCGATCTCCTTCGCCGCGCGCTCGATCTCGTCGTTCCGCCGGGACATCACCGCGACCTGCGCGCCCGCCTCGCGGGCGCGGACCGCGATCGCGCGACCGATCCCGCTCGAGCCCCCGGTGACGAGCAGTGTCTTTCCGTTGAGGTCAACTCGCATCCGGCGAAGGTAGCAGGGCAGGCCAGATCGGGTCGGGGCCGGCCCGCGGAAGCCGCGGGGGCCCGCGACCCGGGAGACCGCGCCTGCGCCCTCCGGCCTCCTTGCGGGTCGGGCGGAGCGCCGCTCAGCTCGACGCCGAGCTGTACGACCGGAGGCCGCGCCACCACATCCATGCGGTCAAGAGCGTCGCCCCCGCGATCACGGCGGCGGTGTGGAGCACGACCCGGAGCGGGTCCGCCCCGAACAGCACCTCGAGCGGGTAGGAGCAGAGGAGCGCGAACGGGAGGAGCGACACGAGCAGGCGGCGCATCCAGCCGCGGTAGATCCCGTGCGGCCGGAGCCCGAGCCGCTCGAGCGACCAGAAGACCTCGCGGATCCCGGTGCGCGACTGGAGCCAGAAGATCGGGATCAGGAACACCATGCTCATCAGGTAGAAGAGGTAGACGCCCGCGAGAAGGAGGAGCACGAAGAGCGCCACCTTCCCCGCGCCCAGCGGCTCCGGGTACCGCGCGAGCGCCCACACGAAGATGCCGAGGGCGAGCAGGAGGTTCAGGAAGGAGTTCGCGGCGAACTCCCGCAGGCTCACGAAGAAGAGCGGCGAGACGGGCCGCAGGAGGTAGTAGTCGAGGTCGCCGCGGTTGACGAGGACCGGGAACCACCAGAAGTTGTTCGAGAAGAACGTCATCTGGAGCGCATCCATGAGGAACATGCTGGCGGCGAAGATGACCGTCTGGTCCCAGCTCCACCCGCCGAGCGCATGCGTCTCGCGGAAGATCACGGCGAAGAATGCCAGGTGGACCGCGTACCACAGCGCATCCATCAGGACGCGGAAGAAGAAGTCGATGCGGAACTCCATCGCGCGGCTGAACGAGAAGCGCAGGAAGTAGGCGTAGAGGCGGGCGTAGCGGCGCATCTCAGATCCCGACGCCGGTGTACCGCAGGAGCCCGCGGCGCCAGAGCAGGCGGCCGGCGACCCACGCGGCCGTGCCCCAGGCGGCCATGAGAGCGAGCCCCTTCGCCCACTCGCCGGGCGCGATCTCGCCCAGGAGCACGCGCGCCGGGAACTCGAAGAAGTAGCGGAACGGGAGCACCTCGAGCACGCCGCGCGCCGGCCCCGGGAAAACGGAGAGCGGGATCATGTAGCCGCCGAGGAGCATCGTGACGAACCGCTTCGCCACGTCGAGGCTCCACACGTTGTCCGCCCAGAACGCGACGTACTGGATGATGTTGTCGACGAGGAAGTAGAGGACGCTCGCGGCGGCGGTCGTCACGGCGGCCATCCCGACGGAGGCCCACGTCACGTTCCCCGGCGGCAGCACGAGGATCAGGATCGCCGCGAGGCCGAAGAGCGCGAACTGCACGAACGCCGTGCCGAGGAACCCGATCCGCTGCGCATACTTGAAGCCCGTATAGGGCGCCGGGAAGACGAGGTAGCGGTTGAGGGTGCCCTCGTAGATGTCGCCCGAGATCGCCCCCTCGAACTCGCGGCCCGAGACGATCTTGCCGAGGAGCACGACCGAGAGGAAGTAGAGGACCATCCCGTCGAGCGTGTAGCCGCCGATCACCTCCTTCCCGGACTCGCGGAAGACCGCGGACCAGACGAACCAGGTGACGCCGAACTCCGCCACGAAGCCCGCGAGCGCGTTGATCCAGAAGGTGGCGCGGAAGGCCAGCTGCGCGCGGAACTCGAAGGCGAGGAGGTGGAGGAAGAGGCGCGGGCTCATGCCCCCCCCGCCCCCCCGACTTCGCCCCGTTCGCGGAAGATGCGCTCGATGATCGTGCCGATATCCATCTCCTCGATCGCGAGGTCGAGCACGGGATAGCGCTCGAGGATCCGCGCGGAGGCGCGCGCGACCTCGGCCCGCGCCACGCGCAGGCAGATCTCCTCGGGGCTGCAGGAGACGACCTCGCCGAGCGCCTTGAGGTCGCCGTCGACCTGCACGGGCTCGGGCGTGCGCCGCAGGTGGGCGCGGATCACCTTGCTCTGCGCGTAGCGCTGCACGACCGCGACGAGCGGGCCGTCGTAGACGAACTCGCCCTCGCGGATGATCACGATGCGCTCGCACAGGCGCTGGATGTCCTCCATGTAGTGGCTCGTGAGGATCATCGCGGGCCGGTGGACGCGCCGGTACTCGAGGATGAAGTCGCGGATCGCTCGCTGCGCCGTGAGATCGAGACCGATCGTCGGCTCGTCGAGGAAGACGACGCGCGGCCGGTGGAGCAGCGCGGCGATGAGCTCCATCTTCATCCGCTCGCCGAGCGAGAGCCGGCGGATCTGGATGTTGAGCTCCTTCCGCACGTCGAGGACGCCGGAGAGGTAGTCGAGCGTCTCCCGGTAGAGGGCCTCGGGGATCCTGTAGATCTCCCTGAGCAGGAGGAAGCAGTCGGCGGCGGGCAGGTCCCACCAGAGCTGCGCCTTCTGGCCCATGATGAGCGAGATCTGCCGCCGTAACCGGTTATCGCGTTCCCAAGGGGTGAAGCCGAGCACCTTCGCGCTGCCGAACGTCGGGTGGATGATCCCCGCGAGCATCTTCACGAGCGTGGTCTTCCCCGCGCCGTTCGCCCCGACGAGCCCGACGATCTCGCCCTCGCCGACCCGGAACGACACGCCCTTGACCGCGGGCTTCTCCGTCCACTCGCGGCGGAAGAGCGCCTTGAGCGAGCCCTTGAGCCCGGGCTCCTTCTTGTGGACGCGGAAGACCTTCGCGAGCGCCTCGACCTCGATCATCGATCCCATTGGAACCGGCCGTGCAACCGGCGGTTCGGCCAATGTCCGTGATAAAATCGGGATGTGCACGACCCCCACGATTCCGGCACCGCGAGCACGCTCCCCTTCTCGGTCCAGGTCCCCGGCTACCGCCTCCGCCGCGAGGCGGGCGGCGATGCGCTCGGCATCTGGTTCGACGCCGAGCAGGAGAGCCTCGGCCGGAAGGTCACGCTCAAGGTCCTGAAGCCGCAGTTCGAGGCTCACGAAGGGGCGCGCAAGGAGTTCCTCGCCGAGATGGACCGGCTGTCGCAGCTCGACCACGGGAACCTCCCGCACGTGCTCGACTCGGTGCGCGAGGGCACGCTCGTGCTCGTCGTCGAGCGGCTGCCCGGCCGGACTGCCGAAGAGCTGCTCGTGCCCGGGAAGCCCGCGGGCGAGGCGACGTCGCTGAGGCTCGTGCGCGGCGTGGCGCGGGCGCTCGCGCACCTCGTCGGGAAGGGGCTCGCGCACAAGAACGTGACGCCGAAGCTGATCTCCCTGCGCGAGGACGGGGAGCCGCGCCTCGTGACCTTCCGGAACGTCGTCACGCTGGAGGAACTGGGGGGGCTCCGGGGGCGGATCGCGCAGGACGCGTTCTACGTCGCGCCGGAGCAACTCGGCGGCGAGGACCCGATCGGGGGGCCGACGCACGCGTACCACGTGGCGGCGCTGCTCTTCCACCTGCTCGCCGGGAGGCCGCCGCACGAGGGCACGCCGCAGGAGGTCGCGCGCGCGCACTTCAAGGAGCCGTTCCCGTCGCTGAAGCGGCTGCAGCCCTTCCTCCCGACGGGGATCTACGACCTGATCGCCGCGTGCACGGCGCGGGCGCCCGCGGACCGTCTTCCGCTGCCGCGCGTGGTGGAGGCGCTCGAGGCGCTGGTCGAGAAGCGGGATCCGGGCCTCGCGCAGCCGGAGTCAAAGGGCCCGCGCCCCCGCCGCCGCCGCCGCCGGTAGGTCAACGGTTAACCTGCTCGGCGGTCGCAAGCCGCGGCGCCGCAGGTGGTTGCGTCGGATGAGGCGCGGAACTCGTTCCGCAGCAGGTCGTGGCTGAACCGGCACGGCGGGTGTGCGTGATCGGCGGCTGGTCGCCCTGCCGGTTCCGCGAGAAGCGGATGCCCCTGGTCGCCGAGCTGAACCGCGCGTGACAGTGACGGGCGGCGACATCGTGTACGCCGCCTAGGTCAACGGTTGACCTGCGCGGCAGCCGCAAGTCCGGGAGTGACAGCATGTTGCGCATCTCCGGGTGCGCCAGGCGCCAGCGCTGGCGCATCGGGGGGTGACCGGGACGTGACGGCGCGGCGTCAGGGTACGGGGCGTGCTTCGTCTCGCGTTGCCGGCGCTCTGCTGCGCGGCCCTGCTCTCGTACGGTTCGGGCGTCGAGCGTCGGCCGCGCGCGCTGCACGCCGTCCGGACATCCACGATCGACATGGCGTGGGCGACACCCCGTCACGCGGCGGAGGAAGTCGCGCCGGCTACCGTCAACGAGGCCGAGCCGGACGGGATGGAAGGCGCGCCGCCTCCGGCGAGGCCGCCCGAGCCGGGCGTCCTGCGCCAGCACGACGTGCGCGACCTCGTCGCCATAGGGTTCCGCGTCGAGGAGGTCGCACGCTGGGCGCTCGAGGTGTGCAAGGAGGCGGACGTGACCACCCGCGTGAACGCGGTGGAGATGATCGCGCCCGAGGATGCCCAGATCGGGTACGAGCGCCTCCTCGACAAGATGCGCAGGAGGCCCTACGTGGTCCGGATCCACCCGGTCGCGGACCTCGTCTGCACGCTTGAGGAGTGGACCGCGCTCCAGGAGGAGCTCGCCGTCGAGCTTCGCGCAGGGGGATACGACCCGCCCGGCGACAGCGACCCGGCCGTTTCGGTGGACGAAGCCGAGCCCGCCACGCCGTTCGACATCGAGAGCCTCGTCGAGGTCATCTCCGCAACGGTCGGCGACGGCGTGGGGACGATCCACCCGTCCGGCCGCAACCTCGTGGCGCTCGCCGACCCGGCGGCCCAAGTCCGGATCGCCGACTTCCTCGACGACCTGCGATCGAACACGGAAGAGGATGTGGACCGCTTGCGCCGCTGAGCTTCCCGCAGGGTACCCTACCGCCATCAGGCCCGGCACGCGCATCCTCGCCTCCCTCGCGGTCGCCCTCGAGCTCCTCGAGCTGCCGCTCTTCGCGCTCGCTTTCGGAGCGCCGCTCGCCGGGCTGCTCGCCGTCCGCACGGTCCTCGCCGCCGTCCTCGCCGCCTTCGCCGTGCGCGGGCAGCCCGTCGCCCGCGCGGTGCTCGGCGCGCTCCGGCTCCTCGCCGCCACGGTCGCGCTCGGCATGGCGCCGATCGTCGATGGCGGCACGCTGCTCGTCGCGGCGCTCGCTGCCGCGGGCGCAGGCGACGCGGCCGTCGGCCTCGCGCTCCTGATGCGCCGGCCGTAGCCGTGGCGCTACGGCACCGGAGCCGCGAGCGCCTTCAGCGCATCGACGAGTTCCTGGTTGTTCCAGGGCTTTCCGAACGCCGCGTGGAGCAGCCCGTCGGCGAGCGAGCGGTCGACCAGGTCCTTCTCCGCCTGCGCCGTGAGCATCGCGCGCCGCACGTTCGGCCACTTCGCCGCGACCTCGCGCAGGAGCTCGATGCCGTTCATCCCGGGCATCATGAAGTCCGAGACCACGACGTCGACCGGAACGCGCTCCAGCAGCGCGAGGGCATCCGCGCCCGACTCCGCCGCCTCGACGTGGAACCCCGCGCGCTCGAGCAGACGGCGAAGGCTCGTGAGCACGAGCCGCACGTCGTCCACGACGAGGATGCGGATCTTCGCCGTCACGAGGCGCCCGCCCCTGCGCCGGCGCCCACCGCTGCGCGCGCCTTCACCGGCAGCACGACGGTCGCCGTCGCGCCCTCGTCGGGCCTGCTCTTCAGCCGGATCGTGCCGCCGTGACGCTGCACGGCCTGGTACGCGACGTGGAGCCCGAGGCCCGCCGCCGGCTCGGTCTTCGTCGTCGTGAAGGGCTCGAACACGCGGTCGAGGAGCCCCTCGGCCATGCCGACGCCGTCGTCCTTGACCGTGAGCGTCACCCTGTCGCCCGCGGCGAAGGTCGTGACCGCGATGTGCCCCCGGACCCCCCTCTTCTCCACCGCCTCGACGGCGTTCGTGAGGAGCGCGAGGACGACCTGCCCCAGCTCGACGCCGTCCCCCTCGATCTCGGGCAGCGTGCCGAGGCTCAGATCGAGCTCCGCCGTCTCGCGGAGCCGCTCCTCGAGGAGCATCGCCGCATCCGCGACGAGCGCGTTCACGGAGACGGTGTGCTGCGGGCTCTCGTCCCCGCCGATGCGCTTCAGGCTCGCGATGATCGAGGAGACGCGCTTCGCGCCGTCCTGCGATTCGCCGATGATCGCCTCGAACTCCTCGAGCGCGCGGAGCGCGTCGACGGCCTCGGGCGCCGCGGAGGCGATGCGCGCGCGCATCTCGTCGAGGTTCTCGCGCATGAACTGGAGGTTGCCGGCGAGCGCGGCGAGCGGGTTGTTGATCTCGTGCGCGAACGACGACGCGACCTGCCCCATGCCGCTCACGCGCGCGCGGTGGATCGCGGCCGCCTGCGCCTCGCGCAGCTTCCGGTTGGAGTCGTCGAGCGCACGCGTCCGCTCCTTCACGCGCGACTCGAGGCCGCGGTTCAAGGCGCGGACCTTCGCGTTCGCCATCTCGAGATCGGCGGTGCGCTGCCGCACGGTCCCCTCGAGCGCCGCCTGCGCGCGCTGCAGCCGGTCCACCAGCGCGATCTTCTCGAGACCGAGCGCGGCGATCCGGCTGACCGTGCTCAGGAAGAGCATCGCCTGCGTGTTCAGCCGCGGCTCGTCGCCGACGTGGTAGACGCCGATCCAGCCGGTCGGCTTGTCGTGGTCCCCCTTGATCGGCTGGAGCATCGCGCGGCGCACCCGGCGATCGACCTGCTTCAGCGCCGCGAGGAGATCCGGGTTGTGCTCCTCCTGGAAGGGCACCGGCCCGTCGGAGTTGCGCAGCAGCTCGAAGAACTTGCGCGCGGCCTCGTCCTTGAGGCCGAGGACCGGGTCGCGCCCGAACCCCATCACGTGCGAGCGCAGGGCGTCGCGCGCCTTCGGGTCGAAGAGCACGCATGTCGCATGGGACACGCGAAGGTGCTCGGCGGCCGAGTCCACGAGCACGACGAGGAGGTTGTCGACCTCCATCGCGCCGAGGATGGAGCGCGCGATGCGATTCGCGGCCGAGAGCTCCTGGTTGCGCTCCTGGAGGAGCCGCAGCTGCGCATCCGCCTCGACGTGCGCCTGGAGAAGCCCGAGCTGCGCGTCGAGCGCCTGCTCCGGCCCCGGCAGCTCCGGGCCCGACACGCGGATCACGAGGTGGCGGCTGTCCTTCGAGGCGCGCGGCGCGACGCCGCGCACGAGCTGCGGCAGCATCCGCGCGGGCCTCGCCTCCGGGGGCGCCGCGAGCGCGTGCCGCTTCGCGATCGAGAGGACGAGCAGCCGGAACGCCTCGCCGAACGCGTCGAGGACGCCCCGGCCGTCGGACGCGGTCTCGAACACCGGCACGGAGAGCGACCCGAGGAAACGTCTCGCCTCGGCCGCGGGCACGGCCTCCGGGATGTCCCGCTTGTGGATCGAGACCACCGTCGGAAGCGAGAGGCCCCGCGACTTGAGCGTGCCCTGGAGCTCCTGCCAGGAGAGCCGGTTCGCCTCCGCCGCGCCCGGCGACGAGTCCGCCACGAAGACGATCGCGTCCGCCTCCTTCAGGAGCGCGAGCCGCGCGGAGGTGCGCGGCGTGGCGCCGGGCACCGCGACGACGCGGAGCCGCACGCGACACGTGTCGAGCTTGAACTCCTCGACCGGGAGCACGTCGAAGGCCGCCGTCGCGCCGCCGCCGTTCGCCACGCTGTAGACGCGCGAGATCCCCTCGGGGTCGATGAGCGGGCGGAGCGCCAATAGCGTCGCCGTCTTCCCGGCCCCGGAGGGTCCCCAGTAGACGACGCGGGCGTGAAGGAGGTTTCTCTCCGTATCAAACTGGCTCATCGCGCACGGGCGGAATCCGCCACCCTCCTTTCGGCTTCCGGGGGGGGGCGCTTGACCGCTTGCCGCGACTCAGGCGGCGTCCCGGGGGGATCCGAGAACCGTCTCGAGCCGGGACAAGGGGGGGGCCGGGGGGACCAGAAGCCGGCAGCGCGCCTCGAGCGTGCCGAGCTCGATCCCGGTGCGGAGGTAGGAGAAGAGCCCCGCCACGAGCAGGAAGGTCCCGAAGGAGGCCCACCCCGCGGCCGTGCCCGGGCGGGCGACCGGCACGAGGACGTGGGCGAGGAGCGCGACGACGCCCGCGGCGAGGAGCATCGCAAGCTCCACCACGAGCAGCTTCGGGAACCTCGTCAGGAGGATCCCGAAGCCCCGGCCGAACGAGAGGAGCGCGGAGTTCCGCTCGTTCGCCACCACATCGATGCGGGCATAGGAGTGGACGGCGCCGATCAGCACGGCGAGCGCCGGGAAGAGGATGCCGCGCCAGAGCGCGCGCTTCACGCCGAACTCCTGCGTGAACTCGGCGCGGGCGGCCTCCTCCTGCGCGGCCGCGAGGACCCCGTTCACCGCCGCGTCCGCGAGGTAGAAGAGGACCGCCGCGATCGCCGCGAGCCGGACGAAGCGGCCGGCGTACCGCCCGCACGCCGCGAGCAGCGGCCCCTCCGGCCGCTGCACGAGGGCCGAGACGAGGCCCCCCGAGAGCACGGCCACGGCGAGCCACGACGCGAGGATGAGCCAGAAGACCCGCCCCGGCGCGTCGAACCGCATCGCGAGGAAGTCGCTCGTCCACGACCAGGCGAAGCCGCCCGGGTCCGCGGGCGCGTCGAGGACCGCGCGCGCGTCCGGGTTCCTCCCGATCTCCTCCCGCGCGGCGCCGAAGAGCGGCAGCGTGAAGAAGAGGAGGATCGGAACGAGCCGCGTCAGCCAGAGCGCGAGGACGAGCCTCGGCCGGCGCACGGGCGCCCAGAGCCCCGAGACGAGGGCGAGGGCGACGTCCCTCACCGCGCCACCCCCGCGTGCGAGCGCACGATCTCCTCGACGTAGAAGGTCCAGCGCGCGGCGAGCGTCGCGGCCGGAAGCCCGTCCGCCTCGACGCTCCGCGCGTTGTTCGAGAGGTCGGCGTCGATCGTCGCGAGCCAGGAGGGCCCGAGCCGCACCGCGTCGAGCGGGCCTTCGCGCACGAAGCGGAAGGTCCTCGTCGTCTCTCGGCCGCGGCTGTGCCACGTCTCGAGGAGCTCGTCGCCCGCGCGGATCTCGATCGGGAGCTCGACGGCCCCGCGCCGCTGCACCCTGATCGTCCACTCCCACTTCGGCCCCCCGGCCCCCCCCTCTTCCACCTTCCGGTGGCTCGCCTCGAGGATCGCGGCGTCGAACCTCTCCGCGGTCTCGACCATCGCGTCGAGGAACGACCCGGTCTTGTCGTCGTGCGCCTTCGCGACCGCGAGGAAGTCCTCCGTCGTCGGATGCTTGAAGCGGTGCTTCTCCGCGTAGGCGTACATCATCCGGTCGAACGCCTCCTCGCCCATCATCCCGCGGAGCGTGTAGAGGAGGATCGAGGGCTTCGGGTAGCTGTTCGCGCGGTAGTCGGTGCGGTCCGCGAACTCCCAGCCCTTGAGCACCATCGCGTCGCGCGTGCCGCTCCGGAGATACCCGCCCCGGTCGCCCATCGGCTGCGGAATCCGCACGTGCGCGTCGAAGTGGAGCGCGGGCATGTCGCGCAGGTAGTCCCAGAACGGCGCGGCGCCGGGGACGGGGAGGAGCGAGTCGGGCCGCTTCCACGGACGCGGGAGGGCGTCGAGGAGCTTGCCCACCCCGAAGAGCGAGCGCAGGCGGCCGCAGACGGAAGGCGCCTCGAACGGGCGGAAGCGCGGCGTGTGGAACGGGCCGTAGCGGGTCGCCGCCGTCTCGGGGCCGAACGCGACCTCGTGGACGCGGGCGTCGGTGAACGACGTGAACCCCTCGTCGAGCCACGACTCCTCGAACTCGTTCGAGCCGAGGAGCCCGTAGAAGAACTGGTGGCCGAACTCGTGGATCGTGACCGACTCGAGGCCGGTCGCGTAGGGGGGCGCGTGGGCGTCCGAGAAGATCGTGATGAGCGTCGGGTACTCCATGCCGCCCGCGGCGCGCCCCCCCGCCGGCGGGTCGACGATCGTCAGCGTCTCGTAGGGGTACCGGCCGAACCACATGCCGTAGCAGGCGAGCGATGCGCCCGCGGCCTGCCAGATCCGGCCGAGGAGCTCCTCGTGGTCCTCCTGGTAGAGGACGCGCACGGTGACGGTGTTCCCTGGCTTCACCTGCGACGCCTCGAGACCCCGGTGCTGCGCGGTCCTCGCGAGGAGCTCGCGGAGCTTCAGCCCGAGCTTCGGGGAGTCGTCGCAGAAGGAGTCGAAGGTCCACGTGAACTCCTTCGCGCGGAAACGCGGCGACGCCGTCCACGCGAAGTCGTGCACGTCCTCCTGCTGGAAGGTCGTCGTGACCGTCCCGTCGGCGTTCTTCGCGGAGCCCGTGCCCTTGCCGGTCGCACCGACGACGTACCCGTCCGGCACGGTGATCGACACGAGGTAGGTGCCGTAGTCGGCGAAGAACTCCGTGTTCCGGTGGAACTGGTGGGCGTCCCAGCGGGGCTCGCCCTCTCCGTCCACGCGCAGCGCGGCGACCTTCGGGAACCACTGCGCGGCCATGAAGAAGAGGGAGTCCGGATCCTCGGGGTCGCCGGACCAGCCGGTGCGCGCGAAGACGCGCGGGAGCCGGCTCGTGAACTCGACCTTCAGGGAGAGGGTCTCCTGGGGGGGTGCGGGGGCGGGAAGCTTGAGCCGCGCGAGCGTCCCGTCCTTCTCGTTCCCGTCGTCGGGCTGGACGAACGAGAGCGCCGGCAGGAGGTCCTTGTCGTCGGCGCCGCGGAGCCGGTCGATCCGGACGAAGCCCGGGTACTCCTCGTCCCGCCTGGAGCCGGCCCTCCCCTCCCCGGTCCCCTCCCGCATGAAGGTCGAGTCCTTGTCCCGGAAGGCGTTCAGGTAGAGGTGCAGGTAGATCTCGTCCACCGGCTTGCTCGAGGCGTTCCTCCAGACGAGGTCCATCTCGCCGCGGATCTCCTTGAGCGCCGGGTCGAGCCGGGCCTTGATCGTGTAGGAGACGACGCGGTCCGAGCGCTCGGGGAGGTCCGCCCGGACGCGCGCCCGCTCGGCGGCGATCGCCGCGAAGAGCAGGAGGGCGAGGATCGTCGTCCTCCGCATGAGTGCGGCATTCTCCGCGACGACGGCGCGCTAGGGCAAGGAGGCTCCCCGAAACTCGGGTAGGATCCCCACGTGCCGCGCGCCCATGCCGTCCCCGGGCCCGTGATCGGCGTCGTCCACCTGCTGCCGCTGCCGGGGAGCCCCCGCTACGGGGGGTCGATGGCCGAGGTCGTCCGGCGCGCCGTCGCCGACGCCAAGGCCTACGCGCGGGGCGGAGCCGACGCGGTCGTCGTCGAGAACTACGGCGACGCGCCGTTCTTCAAGGAGGCGCTCCCGGCCGAGGCGGTCGCGGCGCTCGCGTGCGCCGCGGCGGCGGTCCGGGACGCCGTGGACCTGCCGCTCGGGGTCAACGCGCTCCGGAACGACGCGCGCGCGGCGCTGGGCGTCGCCGCGGCGGCGGGCGCCGCGTTCGTGCGCGTCAACGTGCATGCCGGGGTGTGCGCGACCGACCAGGGGCTCGTCGAGGGGCGCGCCGCGGAGACGCTCCGCGTCCGCCGGCTGCTCGGCGCGGACGTCGCGATCGCGGCGGACGTGCACGTGAAGCACGGCAAGCCGCTCGGCGCCGGGACGATCGGCGAGGCCGCGCGCGACCTCGTGCTGCGCGCGGGCGCGGACGCGGTCATCGTCTCGGGCGCGGCGACCGGGACCGCGACCGACGTCGCCGACCTGCGCGCGGTGCGCGCGGCGCTCCCGCGCGGCTTCCTCCTCGCGGGCTCGGGGGTCACGGCCGGGACGGTCGCGGGGATCCTCGCGGTCGCGGACGCGGTGATCGTCGGGACGTCGCTCAAGCGCGGCGGGCGGACGGAGGCGCCGGTCGATCCCGCGCGCGTCGCACGCCTCACCCGAGCAGCCAGGGCAGCAGCTCGAGGCCGAGGCCGCTGACGAGGCGGTCGGGGCCCGCGGCGGCGAGCGCGTCCGCCTCCTCGAACCCCCACGCGACCGCGAGGGCGCGCGCCCCGATGTGCCGGGCGCCCCGCACGTCGGCCACGGTGTCGCCGACGACGGTCAGCGGCATCCCGCCGCAGCGCTGACGGGCGGCGGCCGCGATCTCCGTCCGCTCGACGCCGTCCTCCGCGAACCCCGAGATCGAGAGGTCGAACCGGTCGAGGATGCCGATCGCGCCGAGCTTGATCCGCGCCCCCTCGCGCACGTTGCCGGTGAGCAGGCCGAGGCGCGCCCCCCGCTCGCGAAGCGCGTCGAGAAGCGGGACGACCCCCTCGAGCGGCGCCAGATCGTCGCGGGCGGCCGCGGCCTTCCGCAGGTGGTCGACGTAGCGCGACCACATCGGCGCGCGGTCGCGCCCGGCCCCGACCCGGAGGGCGACGCCGCTGTCGGTCGCGCCCGCGAAGGAGATGCCCTCGAGAGCCCCCCGGAGCCCCCACACCTCCTCCATGGCGAGGGACATCGCGCGACGGCCGAGCCCGTGGAACCGCACGAGCGTCCCGTCGATGTCAAAGAGGATGGTGGGGCCGCTCACGAGGTCAGACAGTCCGGAGGGCGGGTCCGACGGGCATCCGACCGTGGGTCGGAAGCCGGGCGGCGCCGCGGCCGGCCGAGATAAGGTCGAGCCAGGGGGAACAGTCTGAGAATAGGGTAATGGTATGGAGTGAAGGTGTCGTTTTACGACCCTCGGGAGAGGGGCAACCCTGGCTCGACGGAAATTCTCCCCAATCTGCGGACGGCACCCATTCTAGCAGTGTCTAAGAAAATCGACATCGGAAGGCCCTCGGGTCTTGCCCCCCGGGGCCCGGGCTCCGCTCACACCGCCGCGTCGCGCGGGATCCGGTCGGGCATCATCCGCTCCGCGCGGGCGCCCCCGAGCCGCGAGACGAGGAGCAGCGTCGCGTCGTCCGCCTTCGCGCCCGTCCCGTCCCAGAGGTCGTCGCGAAGGCGCTGGAGCGCGCCGTGCGGGCCCGCGAGCACGGCTCCGGCGGCCGCCGCGAGGAAGCGGCTCTCGATCGCGTTCTCGATGCTCTCGGACGCGCCGTCGGTGTAGAAGAGGAGCGAGTCCCCGGGGGCGACGTCGATGGTGGTCTCGGTGAGCGACTGCGCGAACGCCTCCCCGCCGACGAGGCCGAGCGCGAGCCCCTTCGCGGAGACCTGCGTCGAGCGCCGCTCGACGGGGTTCATGAGGAGCAGCGGGTGGTGCCCCGCGCCGCCGAGGGTCAAGCGGTGCGTCTCGGGATCGAGGAGCGCGACGAGCGCGGTCACGAACACGCCCTTGCCGAGCGTCCCCGCGAAGCCGTCGTTCACGCGGCGCAGGAGGTCCGCGGGCCCCGACGCGACGTGCGCGTTCTCGCGGAAGAGCGTCTGCACCATCGCCATGACCATCGCGCCCGCGGGCCCCTTGCCGGAGACGTCGCCGAGCGTCAGGAGCAGCCGGCCGTCCTCGTAGACGTGGAAGTCGTAGAAGTCGCCGGAGAGCGCGCCGCACGGCTGGTACTCGACCTCCATGTGGTAGCCCTGGAGGAAGGGCACCTCGCGCGGGAGGAGCGCGCTCTGGATCTCGCGGCTCGCGCGGAGCTCCCGGTCCTCGAAGGGGATGGAAAGGGGTGCGGGGGAGGGAAGGGGCGCCTCGGCGCGCTCCTTCGCGGCCTCGAGCTGCGCCTCCGCGACGCGGGTCTTTTTCGCCTGCTCCTCGCCGCGCGCGACGACCTTCCCGGCGAGCCAGGCGATGCCGACGCCCGCGACGGCGGCGGCGACGCAGCTCCCCGCGGCCTCGAGGCCCGCGTAGAGCACCGCGCCGAAGATCGCCGCCGTGTAGAGGGCGACCGACGTGCCTGCCGCGAACGCGAGCCGGCCGGTCCGGCGCGCCCGGCTCTCGGTCACGCGGGTCACGCGCGTCACCGCGCGGCCTCCTCCCGCAGCGGCAGCGCGTCGGCGCCCGCGTCCTCGATCACGAGCTCGCGGAAGCGCGCGTGGACCGGCGAATCGCGCCGCGGGAGCGCGCCGTGGCGCACCGCCGCGGGAAGCGCGGGCAGATCCGCGAGGACCCGGTCGATCGTCTCGGCATCGGCGACGACGGGCAGGACGTCGCGCGAGAGCGCCACGCGCACCGCCTCCGCGGCGGTCGCCGCGCGGGAGGCATCGACGGCGAGGATGCAGAGGTCCTCGAAGATCTCGACGGGCACGCACCGCTCGCGCCGCAGCAGCTCCGGGTCGAGGAGCCGCGCCGCGCGCGGCGCGAGCCGCACGAACGACGGGTCGAGGCGCAGGCTGCCGCCGGCCTCGCGGTACGCGCGCGCGAGGTCCTCGACCGTGGGCAGCGCCTGGGCGAGGAGCGTCTTCACGAGCGCGGCGTCCGTGCGCCCCTCGCGGGTCGCGGCGCGATGCAGCCGCTCGCGGGTGACGGCGCCCCCGAGCACGGCGGCAAGCGCGCCCGCGGATCCCTTGGCCTTCGACGTCACGAGACGAAGACCCCCGAGCCCGCGTATGCGAAAGCGAACTCGGTCACGTTCAGGTGCTCCTCGACCGTCGCGTAGCGGAAGTCGAGGAAGAGCCTCGACTGCGTGGCGAACACGCGCGCGGCGTCCGGGCCGAGCGAGCGGCCGCGGTCGACGATCCGGAGGTGGATCCGCTGCGGCCCCGCCAGCGCGAGGACGTGGAGCGGGCCCTTCCGGCCGCCCTCGAAGGCGTTCTCCGCGACGAGATGGCAGACGTGCGCCGCCTCGCGGGCGAACCGGCGCATCCGCGCGTGGGGCACGCGGCGCTCGACGAGGATCCCCTCGATCAGGCCCGCGAACCCGGCGAGGGCGCGCGGCGTCACGTCGAACGTCAGGTGGACCGCCTCGGCGTCGGCGCGCGACCAGTCGAAGGCGACGCCGCCCTCGCGCGTGGTCGCGAAGGGCGCGCCGCATGCGGGGCAGGCCCAGCGGCCCTCGCCGCCGATCCGGAGCCGCGTGTCGCAGAACGCGCAGACGACCGTGCGCTTGTCGGTCGAGAGGACGGGGCGGACCGCGCGGATGCGGCTCCTGCGCTCCTCGGGCAGGTGCCGCGCCGCGGCGGGTTCCTCCCCCGGAGCCCCCTCCTCCTCCCGCGCCGGCGCCGCCGCGGGCGGCTGGGCGGGCGCGGCCGCCGGGCCGAGCTTCGCCGTCTCGATCGCGCCGTCGAGCGACGACGCCATCGGGATGAGGCTCTTCAGCCCGAGCATCTCGAGGATGATCCCGACCTTCGGCGCGACGCGCGCCAGCACGAGCGTGCCGCCCTGCTCGCGGAGCCGGTCGAAGTAGCGGATCAGCTCGCCGAAGCCCGATGAGTTGACGTAGCGGAGCTCCTCGCAGTCGAGGATCAGGGAGCGGACCCCCTGCTTAGCCGCCTCGGCGAGCCGGCGCTCGAACCTGTCGAGCGTGTGCGCGTCGATGACGCCGCCGAGGTGGAGCGTCAGGATCCCGTCGGGGTGCTCCGTGGCCCGGATCACGAGATCATGCTGCACGCGCTAGCCCTCCCGCTCCCGGTACTTCGTGATCGTCACGCGGTTGCCGCGGTCGTTGAACTCGAGGCGGTCCGCGCAGCGCTCCATGAGGTAGATGCCGAGGCCGCCCATGCCGCCGGCGCTGTGGCGCTGGCGCGCGAGCGAGACGGGCGCCGCGTCCGCGAGCTGCTTCCTCAGCGCGGCGTGGTCGAAGCCCTTCCCCTCGTCCTCGACGGTCACGGTGATCTTCTCGCGGTCGAGCAGCATCTCGACGTCGATGCCCCTCGCCGGGTCCTCGGAGGATCCGTGGATCTCCGCGTTCCGCACCCCCTCGCGGAAGGCCGTGGTGAGCCCCACGAGGTTGTCGCCGCGGAAGCCGGAGTCCTTGAAGAACGCGTCGGAGACGTCGAAGGCGCGGAGGATCTCCTCCTCGCGAGCCGGGAAGCGCATGTGCATCTGCCGCTCGAAGACGGCCGCTTCCTCGCTCGCCTGGGCGAGGAGCTGGTCCATCGACTGCAGGAAGGGGTGGACGGAGATCGGCTCGAAGACGGCCATGTCGGAGAGCACGAGCAGGCGCGCCGGATGGCGCAGGTCCTCGAACCGGGTGTGGAGCGTGACGATCGGGATCGTGTTCGTCGGCCACCCGGTCTTCAGGGACGAGACGAGGTCGTCGCGTCCCTCGAACGAGTGGTCGCAGACGAGCAGGTAGGGCCTCGATCCGTCGAGCATGCCGCGCACCGCCTCGGCGGTCGCGACGCGCTGCACCTGCCAGCCGAGCCGCTCGAAGTGCTCGTGGAGGATCTCGCCGAAGGTGCCCTCGGCGGGCATGGCGAGGAGCACCGCGGCGGTCCGCTGGACGGCGAGGCGTTCGCGCAGGTCGCCGCCGACGGCCACGTCGAGCCTGCTCCGGGCAGGCGCGATCTCGGAGAAGCGCCCCGAGGGGTCGCGCGTGATGCGCGCGGGCTCCACCACGACGCCGAGGTCGAGGAGCCCTCCCATCTCGACGCGTTCGCCCGCGACGAGGGCCTCCTTGCAGGCTTCGAGGAATGCGGAGACGACGCGCTCCGCCGTCTCCTCGGGAACGCCGGCGCGCTGGGCCGCGCGGTGGGCGAGGGCCTCGCGCGTCACCGGCGCCGCGGCTCTGGATTCGATCTCTTTGATCACGGCCGTTTCGCCGCCTGGCTTGGGGCAGCTTCCCGCGATCCCGACCGGCTCGCGAAACCGCCTTTCCCCGGGCGGCGCCTCAACTCAAGCGATGGCGCCCACGGAAACCGGTCCGGATGAGCGCCAAGGGAACCGCCCGGGCGCCCGAGGCAACCACGAGACGGCGAAGAGAAGAACCAGGCCGGCAAGGAGCCGAGAAGCGACGACGTGAAAGAGGGCGTAGGGAGGGTCGCCGCCTTCGTTGCTCCGAGTGGAAACGTCCCGAGGAACCGCGCCCGAGCGCACCGGGCCAGAACCTTTGTCTTGTCGTAGAGCGCAGCGAGACCCTTGCGTTTCGAGCCGCACCAAGTCCCGCTTGGTCAAGACGTTAGCGGGAGGCGCGGGAGGCGTCAAGAGAGAATCCACAAAATATTGTGGGTCTTTTCGGATTGGAGCCCTTGGGGAGGGGGGGGAGAGGGGGCCGGGGGGTGAGGCGGGGAGGGGGCCGAGCCGGGGGAACGCGGGTGCGGTGGGCCCGCGCGGGTGCGCCGAAGGAGGCGGCGCCGGCCCCCGCCCGCCCGCGCCCCCCGGATGGGAAGAGGGGGACAAGATATATAAGGAGGACGTGGTTTCGAAAAACAATTAGGGGGCGCGGCGGAAGGTACAGCCCCCCCCCCCCCCCCCCCCGCCGCAAGGCCATAT
>WYBS01000133.1 GCA_011525755.1 Planctomycetaceae bacterium | reverse complement strand
CGGAGGCGATCGAGGTGATCCGGAAGATCGAGGAGGGCCATCCGGAGGAGGACGCGCTCTCGCTCGACGCGCGGGCGCTCCGGCTCGTGGCGGCGCGGCGGCGCTACGACGAGACGCTCGGGATCCTCGCGCGGGAGTTCCGCAGCAACTTCTGCGACCAGACGCTGCGCTACACCTTCGACGAGTACTGCGAGGAGCGGCTCGGGATGCGCGGGGGCGCCGTGCGCACGAGGGCCTGGCTCGAGCGCCGGATGGAGGAGCTGCCGGCGCTCCGCACGGCGCTGTCGTCGGGCCGGATCGGGTACAGCAAGGCCGTGGTCGTCGCGCGCCGCGCGACGTGGGTGGACGTGGACGACTGGATCGCGCGCGCTGCAAGGACCACGTGCCAGCAGCTCAAGCGGGAGGCGCAGGCGGCGGAGGATCGCGAGCACCGGGCGAAGGGCACGCGGAAGCTCTGGTCGCCGCCGGACGCGGCGCAGAACGTGCGCGACGCGATCGCGGCGGCGCAACGGCGCGCGCTCGCGGTGGGCGGCGCCGCGATCGGCGAAGGCGAGGCGCTCGCGGTCGTCGCGGACCACTTCGTGGAGGTGCAGGTGGCGCACGCGAAGCGCCGCTGGATCCCGGAGTTCCGGAGAAAGGCGCTGATGCGGAAGGGGGGCCTCTGCGCCGTGCCCGGCTGCAGCCGCGCGGGAGTCCACGTGCATCACGTGGTGTTCCGCTCGTGCGGAGGCCCGGACGAGCCCTGGAACGGCGTCGCGCTCTGCGCGGTGCACCACCTGCACGGCATCCACATGGGGTACCTCGAGGTGACGGGCCGCGCGGGCGAGCGGCTCCACTGGAAGTTCGCGACGGGCGAGGCCGTGCCGACCGAGGAGTGGGTCACCGTCGGCGACGACGACGTGTGGCGTGCGGGGTCCGCGGCGGCCGCGGGCGGGGGGAATAGGGGGGCCGCGGGGGGCAGGGGGCCCCCGCCCGCAGGCGTTGTCACGGATGTGGAGTCGCGCGCGTGGGCCGACGGCGCCGTTGTCACGGATGTGGAGTCGGCCGCGACCGCCCCCGGGAAGGGCGTCACGGATGTGGAGTCGGCCGAACGCCGCGCGGCCGCCGCGGAGCAGGCCGGGCCGGCTGCCGTCGCGGATGTGGAGTCGCCCGCCGAAGCCCTTGGCGACGCCCGTTGCGGCCCCCCCGTCACGGATGTGGAGTCGGGCGCCGAAGCCACCGGCGACGCCCGGTGCGGGGCCGGTGTCACGGATGTGGAGTCGGGCGGGAAGGCCGAAGCGCCCACCGCCTCGGCGGCGGACTCGCCGGCCGAGGTCCCGAGCCGCGGCTCCGACCCTGCCACGGATGCGGAGCCGGACGCCGGCCCGACCGCGGGACCTCTTCCGGACGCCGGCCCGACCTCGGGGCCTCTTCCGGACGCCGTCTCCGAGGCGGCCGCCCCCCCGTACCTTGGCGATCGCCTGCGCGCGGACGACCGCCGGTGGATCCTCGCCGGCAAGGAGGCTCGCGCCGCGTGAGCCGCCACTCCCCCACCCCCCGTACCCGCCTTCCGGGCTACCATGGCCGCCATGCGGGTTGCGCCCCTGCTGCTCCTGGTCGGCGCCGCCTCCGCCGGCGAGATTCGGCTCGTGGACGTCCCGCCCACGCCGGAGAAGCCCGCGCCCAAGTGGCTCTCCTCCTTCGAGGAGGCAGAGGCCCTCGCGCAGCGGGAGAAGAGGGCCCTCTTCCTCTACTTCACCGCCAATTGGTGAGGCCCCTGCCAGGAGATGGAACGCGTGACGTTCCCGGACGAGGCGGTGCGAAACCTGCTCTCGGGGCTCGTGCCCGTGAAGCTCGACGTGGACCTCGATGGCTCCGCCCTCGCGAAGGCTCGGTTCAAGGAGGAGAGCGGCGTCCCCGCGTTCGCGCTCGTGGACGCCAAGGGGGTCGTGCTCTGGCAGGCAAGCGGCTCGCGGCCGGCGGACACGCTCGCGCGGGAGATCCGCGAAGCCCTCGCCGCCGGACCGCCGCCGGACGCAGGAGCCCCCGAGGCCGTCCTCTACCGGGAGTGCGTGCGCCTCCTCGCCGAGGGCCGGCACGCAGAAGCGCTCGCCGCGACGGAGCGCTACCTCGCGGCGCACGAGAAGCGGGCCGACTCCGTCCGGCTGCTCCGCGCGCGCGCCCGGTACGGCAAGGACGGCGTGCGCGAGGCGTGGCTCGACGAGCGGATCGCGGCCCTGATCCCGGTCTTCGACCACCCCTGGCCCGGCGACACGATCGCCGGCCGGCTGAAGCGCGCTCTCGGCGGGGACGTCGACGAGGCGGCCTCGAAGCGCTGGGTCAAGGAGCAGAACGACACCGGCGACGCGCTCGCGGCGATCGGCGAGCCCGCGGTCGATCCGCTCCTCGATGCGATGCGCAAGGGCTCGCCGCGCGTCGCGGAGCGGTGCGGCTGGGTGCTCGGCCGCATCCGCTCGCGCCGCGGGCGCGACGCGCTGCTCACGATGGCGCGCGACGCCACGCTCCCCGCGAAGACCCGCTACGCGATCGCGACCGCGATGTCGGTCCACAACGACGCCGCGTTCCTCGACCCGCTCGCCGCGTGGATCCGAGACCGGAAGCAGACGCGGCAGGTCAGGGTGGAGGCGGCCGACGCGCTGCGAGGGACGCTCCGCGGCCGCACCGGCACCGACGCCCGCACCGACACGGACACCGGCGCCGGCGGCACCCACACCGACGCCGGCCCCCACACCGACACCGACGCCCTCCGCTGGGCCGGCTTCCTGCTCGACTGCCTCGAGGATCGAGACCCCCGGCTCCGCGGCGAGTTGCTTCAGGCGCTGCTCGACATCAAGGCGCCCTACGACCTCGGTAAGCTCGCGCCGCTGCTAGAGGACGAGCGCGTGGCCTACCTCGATGTTCGCGTCTGCGACGTCGCGTGCTGGTGCGTCCTCGAGATCACCGGCAAGCGCGTCGAGGGCGCCGAGGAGACGACGCCCGAGGTCGTCCGCCTCGTCGCGACGTGGCTCGACCGCACCCGCGCGACCCTCGCGTGGGACGCGGAGCAGCGGCGCTACGCCGAGCCCGTCGCGGGCCGCTGACGCGCGGCGCGTATCCGCTCCCCCCGCGCCCCCCTCCTTCCCCGTGGTCCGAGAGAGACCAAAGGAGGACTTCGATGCGTTTCGCGTTCCTTGCCGCGCCCGTTCTCGCCCTCGCCGCGTGCGGCGGCGGCGGCGGCGGCGGCGGCGCCACCACCACCCAGACGGCCGCGCTCCAGGGCATGGTCTACGAGGTGGACGGCCAGACCGTCGACCGCGCCGGCGTCGCCGTGCGCGTGCTCGAGACCGGGCAGACCGCCGTCACCGGCGCCGACGGCCGCTTCTTCTTCACGCGCGTGCCCGCCGACGCGTTCACGCTCGACTTCGGCGGCACTCTCGCGTCGCTCGCGCAGTCGGGGCCGGGCGGCGGAGGCGGCACCGACGATCCGCCGGGCGACGACAACGGCGGCGGCGGCAACGGCGCGGACGATCCTCCGGGAGACGACAACGGGGGGGGCTCCGGGGGCCAGGGCGCGGACGACCCGCCGGGCGACGACAACGGCGGCCACGGGAACGACGACCTCGCCGAGGACGACGACGGCAACCCGCAGGTCGGCGGCGTGCCCGGTGGCGACACCGTCGAGGTGCTCGTCGCGGTCAGCGGCGGCCAGGTGACCGAGATGTCGCTCTCCTGCGGCGACCGCGTGCGCGCCGAGACGCGGCTCCTCCGCGACGCGAGCTCGCCCGACGCCGACGCGCAGGGGAAGGTGCGGATCGAGAGCCGCGCGGACCGCCAGAAGTTCACCGTCGAGGCGGAGCACCTCGATCCCGGCACGGTCGTCGACTTCTCCCTCGACGGCACGCCGATCGGCTCCGCCACGGCGGACGCGACGACCGGCGAGGCGAAGCTCGAGCTCAACACGAAGGATGGCGCACAGCTGCCGCTCGGCGCGATGTCGGCGGGCGACCTCTCCGGCCTTCACGTCGAGGTCCGCCTCGCGGGCACCGGCGAGGTTCTGCTCTCGGGCGAGGTGCCGACGCTCCCGGACGGCACCGTCGCGCCGGGCAACCCCGGCTCCGGCACAGACCGCGGCCGCGGCCGTTCCCCCCTGACCCCCCTCGCTTCCGGCCTCGAGGGCCATGTCGAGATCCGGCAGCGCCTCGACTCGGGCGAGCAGCGCTTCAAGATCGAGGCGGAAAACCTCGCGCCCGGCACGGAGGTCGCCTTCTGGATCGAGGACTCCTCCGGCACGTTCGTGAAGCTCCGGAGCGTGGTCGCCGACGCGGGCGGCGAGGCGGAGATCAGCACGGAGGACGACCTCCCGATGCCGCTCGGGGTCTCCGACGTGGCCGATCTCGTGGGCAGCGACGTCCGCGTGACCTTGGACGACGGCTCGGACACCGCGCTCCTCGAGGGCACGGTGCCGGCGCTCGTCGCCGATTGACGGCCTGAAACCCCGTTTTCGCACCGGCGGCCGGGACCTTTGGGGGTTCCGGCCGCCTCCTTCATAATGGTGGGGCCCTTGCCGCACTCTTCCGACACGGACCTCCTCGCCCGCTGCCGGGCGGACGACCAGGACGCGTGGAAGATCCTCGTCGAGCGGTACGCGGCGCTCGTCCTCTCGATCCCGCGCCGCTACGGGCTCAGGCCCGAGCGCGCCGAGGACGTCCTCGGCGAGGTGTGCGTCGCGCTCGTGAAGGCGCTGCCCTCGATCCGCGACGGCCAAGCGCTCCCCCAATGGCTCATCCGGACCGCCACCCGCGCCACCTGGGAGGCCGCCCGCAAGGACCGCCTCGCGCTGACCCCGGACGACATGCCGCCCCTGACCGGCGCCGCCCCGCCGGACGAGACGGTCGCGGCCCTCGAGGAGGAGCAGCGGGTCCGGGCGGCCCTCGGCCGCATCGCCGAGCGGTGCCGGAAGCTCCTGACGCTTCTCTACTTCACCGCCCCCACCCCCTCCTACGACGACGTCGCCAAGGAGATGAAGATGCCCCGCGGGTCGCTCGGCCCCACCCGCGCCCGGTGCCTCGACAAGCTCCGGGGGGAGATCGAAGGTATCCCGGCGCCGGAGGAGCCCTCCTAGAGGACGGCATGCGGGAACATCCGGAATACGGCGCGCTCCTCGACCACCTCGCGGGCCGCGAGGACCCGGAGGTGGCCGTCCACATCCTCGGCTGCCCCTCCTGTTCGGCCATGGCCGCGAAGGCGCGCCTGCTGATCGAGGCGGGACGGCGCGCGATGGCCGAGCCGAAGCCCTCGCGCCGCGCGATGAAGCTCGCGATGGAGGCCTTCCGCGGCGAGCCCGCGCCGTCCTTCCTCCAGCTCGTCTTCGACTCGTTCCTGAAGCCGGCGACGGCGGAGGCGATCCGCGCGGGCGCGCTGACGTCGCGGTTCCTGAGGTTCTCGGGCGACGTCACGATGGAGCTCGAGGTGAAGGAGGGGGGCAAGGGGGCCGACGTGCGCGGCCAGATCTCGCCCGCGGACTTCGCGGCCGAGGTGGTCGCCGTCTGCGGCAAGACGCGCCGCCGCGCGAAGGTCGGCGCCGACGGCACGTTCGTGCTGAAGAACGTGCCCCGGAAGACCGTCGAGTTCCGGATCGGCAACGCGCGCGCCGTCACGGACCTATGACCTTCGAGGAGCTCGAACGCGAGATCCAGCGCGCGCTCCGCTCGGATCTCGCGAGGGCCCGTCGCCTCGTCGCCGAGTATGTCCGCCGGTCGAGGCGCGACGAGGGACGCCGCGCGATGGCCGCGTTCGAGCAGGCGCAGCTCGCGCACGTCCTGGGCGAGCACCGGAAGGCCGCGAAGGCGTACGACGACGCGCGCAAGGGCCTGACCCGCAGGGAGGACCTCTACAAGGTCGCGGTCGGCGCCGTGCAGGTGCGCGCGCTCCTCGGGGAGCCGATCGGCCCCGACGCGCGGCGCCTCCGCCGGCTCGCCGGGACTCCCCTCCAGAAGGGGAGCGCCGAGCTCGCGATCGGCAGCGCGCTCGCGAGCCTCGGCGACGACCGCGCGGCCGAGGCGTGCTTCCGCGGCGCATTGAGGGGGCTCCGGGGGAACGCGCTCCTCTCGGCCATCGCCCGGCAGAACCTCGGCCTCCGCCTCGCGCGCCGCGGCGCCGTGCGCGAGGCGCTCCGCGAGATGGACGCGGCGCTCGCGACGCTGGCGAAGGGGAAGCTCGACGCCGCGGCCCGCATGGCGCGCCACAACCGCGGCTGGATCCTCGGGCTCGAGGGCGACGCGCTCGACGCGTTCGCGGACCTCCGCGAGGCGCGGGACGGCTTCGAGGCCGCGGGCGAGCGCCGGCGCGCGGCCGTCGCGCTCGCGGACGAGGCCGAGCTCACGCTCCGCCTCGGCGCGCGCGAGAAGGCGGCGGCCCTCGCGCGGAAGGCCGCGGCCGCGCTCGCGAAGGACGCGCCCCTCGAGGCGGCGCGCGCGGAGCTCCTCGCCGCGCGCGCCGCGGGGAGCCGTCGCCTCGCGGGACGGGCAAAGGAGCGTCTCGCGCGCGCGGGAGACGTCGCGGGCGCCGCGGAGGCGGACGTCGTCCTCGGCAGGGGCCTCGCGGCCGCCGAGCGCACGCTCCTCGCGAAGGGCCACCACCTCGCGGCGCTCGACGCGCTCCTCGCACGCGCGCGCGCGATGCCGCCGCGCGCCGGCGCCCGCCTCCTCGGGAAGGGCGCGCGCCGCTACCCCGCGGTCCTCCGGCAGTGGGTGCTCCCCGAGCTCTTCCATCTCGAGGGGGACCACCGCCGCGCGTTCCGCGCCGCCGAGGAGCTCCGCCGCCGCGCGCCGACCGGCAGCCTCCGCGCCGCGACGCTCTCCGCGCACGTCCACGTCTACGAGGCGCACGCGAGGGAGCTTCTCGACCGGGGCGACGCGCGAGGCGCCTTCGTCGTGCTCGACGCGCTCCGCGCGCGCACGCTCCGGGAGGAGCTCGAACGCGAGGCGCCCGGCGCGTCCGAGCCGCCGAAGGTCGCCGAGCTGCGGCGGAGGCTCGAGGCGCTCTGGCGCTCCCTCGAGAGGCGCGAGGAGGGCGGCGACGACCTGCGGCGCGCCGGGCACGCGCTCCTCTCCGAGGTCGCGCGCGCCGAGCGCGATCTCGTCCGCGCGATCGAGGATGCGGAGGCGCCGCTCCTCTCGACGAACGTCCGCGCGGCGCTCCCTTCCGACCCGTGCATCGCGTGGTCGGTCGTGCGCGGCGAGGTCGTCGGGTTCCTCGCGGCCGGCGGTCGCGTCTCGTCCTGGCCGTGCGGCCCGCTCGCGCGGCTCCGCGAGGATCTCGAAGCGTTCCAGTTCCAGGTCGCGCGCCGTCTCCACGGCTCGGACGATCCCGGCCCCGCGCTCGCGGCGCTCGACCGCCTCGGCCGCGCGCTCCTCCCCCCGGAGCCCCCCTCCACCGGACGCTTGTGCGCGATCCTGCCGTCCGAGCTCGGCGCCCTCCCCGTCGAGGCGCTGCTGCCCCTTTGCACCGTCTCCTACGCGGCGTGCGCCGCGCTCGCCGGGACACCGCGGGGGGTCCGGGGGCCGGCGCTCGCGATCGGCCTCGACCCCGGGCTCCTGCCCCAGGTCGCGCGCGAAGTCGCCCTCGTGCCTCGTGCGGAAGCGATCGTCAACGCGACGCGCGCCGAGATCCTGAATGCGATCCGCGGGAAGCGGCTCGTCCACATCGCGGGGCACGCGGAGGCGCGCGAGGACCTCCCGCTCATGAGCGCGCTGCGCGTCGCGGACGGTTGGGTCACGGCGGCGGACTTCGCGGGACGCCGGTCGAACGCGCTCTTCGTGCTGAGCGCATGCCGCACCGGGGATCCTTCCCTCCTCCACAGGGGGGAGGCGCTGGGGGGATTTCCGCGGTCGCTGCTCGCCGCGGGGTGTTCCGGTGTCATCGCGAGCCGGTGGGAGGTGCG
>WYBS01000132.1 GCA_011525755.1 Planctomycetaceae bacterium | reverse complement strand
CCTATCCGTGGATGGACCCCGGGAACCTCGCGCTCCACGCCGAGGGGCTGCGCGCCCTCGCGCGGCGTCTCGTGAACGACGCCGCGGCGGCCGACGACGTCGTCCAGGAGGCGTGCCTCGCGGCGCTGCGGCGCGGCAGCGCGTCGCGGCCGTGGCTCATCGGCGTCGTCCGGAACCTCGCGCGGCGACGCCACCGCGAGGAGGCCCGGCGCGCGGAGCGGGAGCGGCGCGCCGCGCGGCCCGAGGCGGCGCCGGCGGACGAGGCGGTGGAGCGGGCCGAGCTCCACCGCGCGCTTCTCGACGGGCTGCTCGCGCTCGAGGAGCCCTATCGCGCGGCGATGCTCCTCCGCCACGTGGACGGGCTCTCGCACGGCGAGATCGCGCGGCGGCTCCGCGTGCCGCCGGGCACCGTCTCGGCGCGGCTGCACCGGGGCCTCGATCTCCTGCGCGGCCGGCTCGACCGGCGCTTCGGCGGCCGGGTGTCGTGGTGCCTGCTCTTCCTGCCGTTCTTCGCGCGGCCCTCGGCGGCCGCATGGGGGGCCCTTCTCGTGAGCACGAAGAAGACCGTCTCGCTCGCCGCGCTGCTGCTGCTCGCGCTCGCGGCGCTCGTCCTCACCCTCTCGAACCGGACCGGGGGGGCCCCGGGGGCGAGGAGCGCGCGCAACGCCGCGGCGCCCGCCGATGCGCCTGCCCAAGAGCCTGAAGCATCCGCGCCCGCGGCGGTCGACCTCAACGCGGTCGATCGCGACCTCGACCTGCATGGCGTCGTGGTGGACGCGCGGGGCGCGCCGATCGCCGGCGCGCGCGTGGAGGCGTTCTGGTTTCCGTGGCAGCGGGGCTCGCTCGGCACCGGCGACCTCCTGCAGGAGGAGGCGTGCGGTCCCGGGGCGACGACGGCACTGGACGGGACGTTCGCGCTCCGGCTCGCGCGGGGCCAGCAGGTGAACCTCCGCACGTCGGCGCAAGGCTTCGCGACGAGCGAGCTCGCGGCGTTCCAGGCGGGGGAGCGCGCGCGCATCGTCCTCGGCGCGGGCGTCCGCGTCGTGTTCGAGTGCGTGGACGAGGGAGGAAAGGGGGTTCCGGGGGCGGAGGTCCGCCTCTCGCGCGGCGAGGGCGAGAGCCCCGGTCGCAACTTCGTCGAGCGTCGCGGCGACACGGGCGCGGACGGACGGTGCGTCTTCGACGGCCTGCCGGCGGGCGAGTGGGCGTACCTCTGGGCGACGCACGGGCGGCGCGCGGACGTGTGGCGGCGCGCGCGCTTCCCGGTGTCGGGCGGATCCGTCGAGCGCATCGTCCTCGCCGAAGGCCGCACGCTCCGCGGCACGGTTCGCGACGCGGGCTCCGGCGCGCCGATCCCCGGCGCGCGCGTGGGCGCGAGCTGGACGCTCCGGGAGCACGTCCTGACCGACGCGGAGGGCCGGTACGAGTTTCAGGGCTTCGGCCTCGAGGGCTCGATGGAGGACCTCGGCGCCGCGGCCGAGGGGTACGCGCGGGAGGCCGCCCGCGTCGGCCCGGCGGACGTCTACGACTTCGCGCTCGCGCGCGGGTGCGACCTCACGGGCCGCATCGTCGGCGCGGGCGGCGGGCCGGTCCCGGGCGCGCTCCTCTGCGTGCGGGGACGCGGTGCCGACTCGGGCCTTCCGACCTACGTGCACGGCGTCTCCGGGGCCGACGGCACATTCCGGATCCGCGGCATCGCCTGCGGCATCGTGAACACGCTCACCGCGGTCGCGCCGGGCCACGGGCGCTACCTCCTCGACTTCGCTTCGCCCGCGGAGGTCGAGCCGATCGACCTCCGCGAGGTCGCGCTGCCGGCCGCGCGCTCGGTCGAGGGGCGCGTGGTGTTCGACGACGGGGCCGCGGCGCCCGGCGTTCTCATCGCGCTCGAGGGATGGAACGCCGACCGCGGCCGCCTGATCCCCGGCGCGAGCCCCGGGTTCCGCACCGGCGCCGAGCGCGAGGAGCGGCGCACCGACGACCTCGGCCGGTTCCGCTTCCGCGACCTCGCGCCGGGCTCGTACACGCTCACCTGCGCGACGCCGGGCTATAAGCCGTTGCCGCTCGACGTCACCGTGCCTGACGACGCCGACGCCACCGGGATCGAGCTTCGGCTCGCCGGCGGCCACGATCTCGTCGTGCGGCTCGTGGAGGTCGGCGCCGGGCCGGTCGCGAACATGTTCGTGCGCGTGCAGCTCGCGGACGACTGGTGGCTCCAGGCGGGAAGCGACGCGAACGGCATCGCTCGCTTCCGCGCGGCCGCGGCGTTCGAGTCCGTCGAGGTCTGGGACTTCGAGCCCGGCCGCTACCGGATCCCTCCCCCGCGCCCCCTCCCTTCCGGCACGGACGACGTGACGATCGAGCTCGAGCGCGCGGGCGTCGCCATGGGGATCGTCCTCGGCATCGACGGACGGCCGCTGCCCCAGGCGGCGCTCCGCATCGTCTCCCTTGGCGAGAACGTGGAGCAGGGCGCCGGGACCGCGTTCTCGGACCTCGAGGGGAAGTTCCGCGTGGTCGTGCCCGCGCGCGGCACCGCCGAGATCATCCTCACCGGCATCGTGAACCGGATGGAGGGAATCCACACGGGCGAGATCCCGCCGTTCGGAGGGAGGCTCGAGGGCGTCGCCGCCGGCGCGAAGGACCTCGTGCTCAGGGCGCGGCCGCTGACGTTCGACCGCGCGCTCTCCGTGCGCGTGCTGGCCCCGGACGGTTCGCCGCTCGGCGGCGCCCAGGTCTTCGCGCGGGACATGGCAGGCGCCGTCGTGCCCGGCGCCAACGTGCTCACGGACGCCCTGGGGCTTGCCGTGCTCAAGGCGCTGCCCGACGGCGACATCGGCGTGTGGGCGAAGGCCGTGCGGCGGCCCGGGGCCGAGGACTGGATGGACGCGTTCCTCTACCCGCTGCTCGCCGAGGGCCAGGCGGTGACGCTGCGGATGCGCGAGGGGCTCCGGGTGCGGGGCGAGGTCACGTCCGCCGACGGGGAGCCGGTGGCCGACGCGTACGTGACCGCGTACCGGAGGACCGACATGCTCCGGACCGTCCAGACGGACGCGAGCGGCATCTTCTCGCTGCTCGTCCCCGCCGACACGGCGATGCCGCTGCGCCTCATCGCGCAGAAGTGGGAGGGGAAGAAGCTCCTCCAGGCGGCCTTCGACGCATGGACCCCCGAGCGCGG
>WYBS01000131.1 GCA_011525755.1 Planctomycetaceae bacterium | reverse complement strand
CCACCGCATGGCGACGGGCAAGGCGGCGACGATCACGCCGGCGGAGCTCCAGGGCTGGGACGCGTTCGAGCGGATGGTGCGGACGCAGCGCGCGGAGTAGGGCGAATCCGAGGGGGTCCGGGGGCGCCGGTTCATCCCGGCGGGGAAGCCGCCAGCCCTTTCGCGAGCTTCCGGATCTTCACGAGAAAGACCGTGCAGCAGACGACGCCGAGGAGGAGCGGCGCGAGCACCGCGGGCCAGAAGCCGAGGTGCTCGTACACGCGAACGAGAGGCGTCCAGAGGCGCGCGCGGTCCTTGGCCCCGGACCCGGGCTCGTGGAGCTCATAGGCGACCGCCGCCGTCAGCGCGGGAAAGGCGACGACGGACATCCACACCATCTGGCGGTAGAAGCGAAGCTGCACGGACGGCGGGGCGGCGGCGGGGAGCGCGAAGATGATCCGCTCGGGAGGTGTGCGCCGGGACCACCAGACGTTGAAGAGCGCGGCAAGTGCGCAGACGCCCGCAGCGGCGTAGCAGAAGATCCGCCCGAACGTGTCCGGTTCGACGACGAAGGGGATGACAAAGAAAGCGATCGCGAGCACGCACAGGCCCCCCGCGCGGACGAGCCGCAGGCGGCGTAGCGGCGTCTCGTGAAAGCCCATCCAGCGTCTCAGCGTACGGCCGGGAGGCCCGCGCAGGGGGCCCTCCCCGGGACCCCTCCCTGTCGCCGCCCAAGGGTGCGCGGCCCCCCGCATGCACCGCGGGAGTGCGGCAGCCATGCCGCACGTGGATGCCATAACCCATTGTCTCACAGCAGCTTGCGGAGACGGGAGGGCGTGAAGGACACCTTCAGTCAGTCGAGCGTGTAGACGACCGCCTGCTCCTCGCGGGTGGACTGCTGCTGGCGGCGCTCCCACGCGACGAAGTCCGAGCGGACGCCCATCACGTGCGCGTAGCGGATCGAGTAGTGGGGGACGTTGAGCTTCAGGAGCTCCTCGGAGAGGTCGCGGTCGCGCTGGATCAGCTCCGCGCGGCGGCGGCGGAAGGTCTCCCGGTCCATCGCCTCGACCTCCTCCACCATCTTCGCGTAGGTCTTCGCGCACGGCCAGTCGGTGAGCGCGTTCACGTACCACGTGCAGAGCGCGCCGAGCTTCTCGATGAAGAGGTCGTGCTCCGGGCCGAACTTGAGGCAGCTCGCGTCGAAGTAGTTGCCCATGTTCGCCCACTTGTCCCAGTCGACGACGCCGAGATCCTTCGCGATCGTGTAGCCCGCGGTGCCCGGGAAGGGGTAGAAGATCGCCCACCGGAAGCGGCCCATCTTCACCTTCGCGCAGAGCTTGAGTGTCTCGTAGACCTCCTCGCGCGACTCGTTCGGCAGCCCGAACATGATGAACGCGCTCGTGTGGAGGTTGTACTTGTGCGCGATCGCGGTGGTCTCCTCGATCTGCCGGTTCGTCATGTAGCGCCAGAGCACGTCCTTGCGCACGCGCTCCGAGCCCGACTCGAGACCGTACTTCACGATGATGCAGCCGCTCTCGGAGAGCGCCTTGCCCATCGCGTCGTCGAAGCACTGCACGTGGGCGTTCACGACGTACGGGAGGTTGATCCCGCTCGCCTTGTACGCCTCCGTGAAATCCATCACGTACTTCTTGTTCAGCGTGAAGAGGTCGTCGTCGATGATGAGCGTCCGGATCCCCGGGTGGTTCTTCTTGAGCGTCCTGATCTCCTCGATCATCCGCTCGGTCGGGTAGGCCCGGAGGTACTCCTTCATCGACTTCGCGCCGCCCTCCTCCTTGTAGAGATCCACGATCTCCTTGTTGAAGCAGTAGGTGCACTTGTAGGGGCACCCGCGCGACGTGATGAGCCCCATCCAGCCGTTCTTCGTCTCGACGATGTGCTTGATGTCGAAGAGCTCGTAGTCGGTCTCGGGGAGCGCCGCGAGGTCCGGGAACGGCCCGACCGGGTTGCGGAGGATCTCGCCCGTCGGGGAGAAGCGCCTCGGGATCCGCGTGTTCGGCACGTCGTGGCGGCTGCCGCCCGAGGCCATCCGGTCGACGAGGTCCGGGAACGCGTCGTCGCACTCGCCGACGAAGACCCACTCGAAGAGGTCGTCCGCGGTCACCTCCTCGGGCACCATCGTGCAGTGGACGCCGCCGATCGCCTGCGGCAGGTCGGGATGCCGCTCGCGCAGCGCCTTGCTGATCCCCTTCACCCACGGGTACTGCTGGCTCATCGCCGAGAACCCGACGATGTCCGGGCGGAAGGCGTCGATCCGGTCGAGCACCTGCTCCGTCGTCGGCAGCTCCCAGAGGTTGTCGCAGACGTGGATGAGGCCGACGTCGTGGCCGCGGTGCTTCAGGACCCCCGACATCGCCGCGATGCCGTGGTTGATGCCCGGCGGGCAGTCGATGTTGGGATAGATGAAGAGTACTCGCATCCAGGGGGGCTCCAGGGGATTCTACACGGTGTCCTCAGGGGGGGCCAAGACAGGGGGGTCCGGGGGCGCGGAGCGGGCCAGCCGGGGCGCGGCAGACCCTTTGCGTGTACGCTCACCGCCATGCGCAGAATCGGCCTCCTCTGCCTGCTTTCGTCCGTGAGCCTCGCCGATCCCCTCGTCGAGGTCTCCTCTACCCAATTTGTCGGCTCGCAGGTCGATATCGCCGCGGTCGCGGTCGGGGAGGACTACCTGCCGTCGGTCCTCTCCCAGCGGGTCCAGGGCAATGGCCACTGGCGTTCGGTGTCCCTAAACCTCGCCAACCTCGACCAGGGCAAGCTCGACGGGCCGGCCGTGGCGATGGACCGCCACGGGGGCGGGATCGTCTACGTCTGGCTGGAGGCGGCGGAGTTCCGGGCCCTCGAGCTGGCGTACGAGGGGCGGAGGACCCGCTCGACCGACCACGGCGCGCTGCCCGTGGGCCACCTCGCGAACCCGCGGGTCCTCTCGGTCGCCTCGCTGCGCAATGGGCCGCTTCTCGTCGTCGCGCACGCCGACGGCCTCGTCCTCGGCGCAGTGAAGCCCCGCGGCCGCGGGCGCGCGGACGCGATCGCGACGCGGGGCGATCTCGTCGCCGCAACGCAGGCGTTTGCGCCCGTCCGCGACGCGACGATCTTCGTCGTGGGGCCGGGCCGCCTCCTCCAGCTCGTGCAGGAGGGCGATGCGATGAAGCTCGCGGGGGAGCACAGGCTCCAGCTGGACGGCTTCGTCCCGCACGCGATCGCGGGCGAGGGGAGGGACCTCTGGATCGCGGGCGAGCGCGCCGGGCGCGCGACGCTTCTCCGGCTCGACGCGCGGACCCCGGCCGCCGCGGGCGTGCCGCTCGACCTCGGCGCGGGGGTCGTGGAGAAGGTCCGCTTCCTCGACGCGAGGGAGCTCGCGGTCGCGGGCACGAAGGACGGCCGCGCGTGGGTCGGCGTCGTGTCGCTCGGCGCGCGTCCCGCGCTCGTCCACGAGTCCTTCGTGAAGGGCACGGCCGTGACCGCGCTCGGCGTGAACCCCGCACGCCGCGGCTGGTCCCTCGCGGTCGCGACGCCGGACGGCACCGTGTCGCTCCTGCGCATGTCCCACGACCCCGCGCTGCCGCGCGACTGGGATCCCTTCGCCGTTCCGGCGCCCCCGGAGCCCCCCCAAGTCCCCCTCCCGGCGCCGCAGCCGCCGGCCGAGATCCCGCCCGTCGAGGCGGGCGGCGGTCCCCGCGCGCCCTTCGCCGTCCTGCCGCGCGCGCAGGCGCAGCGCGGCGGCGCCGTCGATACCGAGATCCTCCTCGTGAACCTCGGGCAGCAGCGGATGCAGGTCGTGGTGCGGTTCGTGCCGGACGAGGGGCGCGGCAGCTTCGCGCGGGTGACGATCGAGCCCGGCAGGCGCGCGAAGGTCTCCGCGGCGGACACGCTCTTCCGGCGGCGGTGGGGCGGCGGGAACGCCGCCGACTTCGACGGCTACGTGCGGATCGACGGCGGCGACCGCGACGACCTCGTCGTGGACGCGGTGATCCGCCGGCAGGGCGAGCCTCCGGAGGACGTGCGCCCGCACTGGCGGTAGGAATCCCGGGGGGGCCCGGGGGCCGTGCTAGCCTCTTCGGCATGTCGAAGTCGCTGATCGTCGGGATCCTCGTCGGTGTCGCCGCGGGCGTCGGCGCCACGCTCTACTGGAAGAGCCTCCAGTCGCCCCACATCCACGAGGAGCCGCCGCCCCCCGTGTCCGGCGGGCCCGCTCCCGCGATGCCCCCGAACCCGCACGGCGCCGGCGCGGCCCACGGCATGCCCCAAGGCGGCCCGCACGGCGGCGACGGCCACGAGACGAGCTTCGCGAAGGTCCACTTCATGCGGAAGTTCGTCGCGGCGCTCACGGAGGCGCCGCAAAACCTCATGCCGACGCCCGAATACCAGCCGCTGCTCAAGACGGGGGCGGCGATGATCCGTTGCGCGGACTGCCACACCGACCCGAGCCTCAACATGGAGGCGATGATCGCCAACGACCCGGGAGACGAGGCGGTGCAGCCGTTCCGCATGCGGCGTCGCGGCTTCATGATCCCGCTCATGGAGAAGTGGGTCGCCCGGCTCAACAAGCAGCACAAGGACCGCCTCGCGAAGGAGGTCACCTGCCTCGACTGCCACGCGCAGGACCCGCGCGACGACGAGGCGCGGAACGCGATGATGCCGCCCCTCATGATCCGGTTCGTGAAGGCGCTCAAGGAGCCGCCGCAGAACATGGACCCCGCGAAGGGGTGGAAGCCGCTCCTCAAGGACCCCACGGTGCAGTCGATGCTCTGCGCGTCCTGCCACGGCCAGATCGGCGTCGCGATGCAGGCGAATCTCGCCGCGCTCGACGGGCCGGTCCCGCCCGAGGCCGCGGGGAACCGCGAGTTCATGATCCGGCTGATGGAGCGCTGGGTCCGCGAGCTGAACAAGCGCGCGAAGGACCTGCTCGTGAAGGCGGTCGCCTGCACCGACTGCCACGAGAACGACCCGAGGAAGTAGTCCCCCGGAGCCCCCCCTTTCCGGAGCCTCTCGCGTTGGCACGCGCAGGACCGCCCGCTACGATTCCCCTGTTGCGCCGCCTCTCGCCGCTCCTTCTCCTCGCCGTGCCGCTCCTCGCCCAGGAGTTCGGCGGCGACAGCGAGAAGCCGGAGACCGACGCCGTCGTCATCGAGCAGAAGCTCAAGTCGCTCCTCGAGGAGTACGAGGCGATCGCGCGCAACCAGGACCTCGTGCAGGCGCGCCGGCGCCGCGAGCTGGCGAAGCGGCTCGGGCTCCTCCCGCACCCGGCCTCCGTGAAGGCGCTCCTCAGGATGGTCGAGGACGACGCGGACCTCCGCACGCGCATCGTCGCCATGTACTCGCTCGCGAGGATCGGCGACCTGAAGGCGGTCAAGCGGATGTACAGGAAGGTGAAGGAGGAGTCGACCGCGCGCGACTCGGTCCTCGCCGACTACCTCGGCCCCGCGCTGACGCGCGCGACCGACCCGGCCGTGGGGCCCTGGCTCGTCGAGGACGTGCTCCCCTCGTCGAACAAGCTCCTCCGCCTGAGCGCGGTCGAGGCGCTCGGGAAGCTGCGCACGCCGGAGGCGGCGGCGCCGCTCCTCCACCTCCTCGAGAAGGAGCGGAGAAAGGCGCAGCCCGACCCGCACCTCGTCCACGAGCTCGTGCGCGCGCTCGGCCAGATCGGGGGCGACGGGCCGCGCGCCGCCGTCCTCGCCGCGGCGGCCGACGCCGACTGGCGGTACCGGCTCGCCGCGGCGGAGGTCCTCCTCTGCCACGTCAGGGACGACCCGGGCATCGAGGCGATGCGCAGGCTGCTGAAGGACGAGAAGCCGATCGTGCGCGAGACGGCCGCGATCGCCGCGGGCCGGGAGAAGACGGAGCCGCTCTTCGACGAGCTCATCCTCCTCATGCGCGAGGGGAACCTGCGGTCGAAGAGGGCCGCGTACGAGGCGATGGCCGCGACGAGCGGCCAGGACTACGGCTACGCACCGGACGTGTGGGCGAAGTGGTGGCAGGAGAAGAGGAAGGGGAACGTGGGGGCCGCGGGGGAGCTCAAGGAACGCGGGAACATCACCGTCGCGACCTACTACGACTTCAAGATCTTCTCCGACCGCATCCTCTTCATCGTCGACGTCTCGGGCTCGATGGAGTGGCCGGAGAGCAGGGCGGGCGACCCGAACCGGATCGCGGTCGCGAAGCGCGAGCTCGTCAAGGTGATCAAGGCGCTCGACGAGAAGACGCTCTTCAACCTCGCGACCTTCGCCGGCCACGTGAACACGTGGAAGAAGGACGGGGAGATCCCCGCGACCGACGCGAACAAGGCGGCGGCGATCCAGTGGATCGAGGGCGCGCTGCTGCCGCGCGGCGCGACGAACACCTACGGCGCGCTGATCGAGGGGTTCGAACGCAACCCGCTCGTGGACACGGTCTACTTCCTCTCGGACGGCATCCCCTCGACCGGCAAGTACGAGGTGCCCGAGGAGATCCTGATCAAGCTCCGCTACGCGAACCGCTTCCGCCGCGTGATCATCAACACGATCGCGCTCGCGATCGGGAAGCCCGCGATCGAGAAGGCGGAGAAGTACGAGGATCCGGAGGAGATGGCGGCGTTCATGCGGCTGCTCGCCGAGTGGAACGGCGGAACCTGCGTCGACATCCGCAGGCCCTACCTCGACCTGAAATAGGGCACTTGCAAGGACCGCGGGTCCGGCGGGAACCTATCCGTGGATGGACCCCGGGAACCTCGCGCTCCACGCCGAGGGGCTGCGCGCCCTCGCGCGGCGTCTCGTGAACGACGCCGCGGCGGCCGACGACGTCGTCCAGGAGGCGTGCCTCGCGGCGCT
>WYBS01000130.1 GCA_011525755.1 Planctomycetaceae bacterium | reverse complement strand
TCGCGGTGCGCGAGGAGTTCGATCCGGAGCACCGGCCGGGCGATTCGCCGGTCGCCGAGAAGCTGAAGAGCCTGCTCAAGCAGGCCGCTTGGACCGAAGCGGACCGGCTGCTCCTCGTCGATCTCGGCTCGGCGGCGCACCCGATGCTCGCGCGGCTGCTCCGCTCGACCGCGGACGGGCATGTGCAGCGGGCGGCCGCCGTGCTCGTGGAGCAACGCACGCCGGAGGCGTACGGCGTCCTCGCCGCCGCGCTCCTCGACGACGCGGCGCTCTTCCGGTCGACGATCCTGACGGAGCTCCTCCGGCTCCAGGAGGCCCCTCCTGTCGTGGTCGACGCGCTCGCGAATCTCTTCGGGCGGTCCGCACCCCGGCTACGCGCCGAGGTCGTAACCGTGCTGGCGTCGCTCGCCGGATACGGGAGCCGGGAGCGGGCGTTCGCGACCCTGACGCGAGCCCTCGCCGACAGCGACGAATCCGTCCGCGCGTGCGCGATGGCAGCGATCGGCGACGCGGACGCGACCGACGCGTACCTGGAAGCGCTCCTGCGGCTCGTCGAGTCGGGCGACCCGGAAGTGCCGAGCTTCGTCGCGCCGAACCTGCTCCGCTTCGCGGACCGCGCGACGTTCCGCGACCGGATCGAGAAGGTCGTGGGAATCCGATACCTGCAAGCGGACCTGGTGCCGAAGCTGCCCGAGGAGGGGGCGCTGATGCTCGCCCGGATCCTCGTCCGGAACCACCCCCGGATGCGCTCCTCGATGCTCGTGAAGCGCGCGGCGATGGGATCGTCACGCGCCGCCGCGCTGCTGCTGCTCGCGGCGATCGAGACGGGAGACGACGTGTTCGCGAAGCTCGGTCTCGAGGGCGAATCCGCCCGCCAGCACCTCGGCGAGGAGGCGGACAGGGTCCGCGCGGCCTTCGTGGCAGCCGCGACAGGGATCGGCGAGGAGGAGCGCAGGCCGAACGCCGAACGCGAGATCCTCAAGGTCGTCGGCGCTACCGAGCAGGACTTCCCGTCCATCCTCGAAGGCCTGCGACGTCGCGGGGAGAGGAGCTTGCCGCAGGTGCTTCTCGCGAAGGAGCGCCGCTGGGCCCTGGGGCCCGGCAAGGCGGGGGCGCTCGTCGAGTTCTGCCGGTCGGAGCGCGACGTGAACGCGCTCCTTCACGCGGGGATGGACTTCGCGGAGCGCGAGGACGCCGGCCTGGAGTTCTTCCGGGAGATCCTTCCGAAGGTCGGGCCGCGTGCGGCCCGCGATCTGCGCACGCTCGTGGGGAGGAAGGAGCTCGTCGGTCTCGTCGTCGACCGGCTGCTGGCGGCTCAGGGCCCCGAGTGGGGGTGGGGGGCCGAGCTCAGGGCGGAGCACGGTTGGTACCGGCGCGGGACCGACCCCGTGGCCCTGTCGCCCGACCAGGTGGCGCTCAACTGCCCGGGGCCGTACGTGTGGATCGCGGTCCGCTGGACCGGGACCGCCGGAGAGGAGCGCGGCAAGCTCCTTCGGCATGTCGGCGACCCGCGGCCGGAGATCGCGATCTCCGCCGCCGGCGCCGCGGCGGCGGAGAAGAGCGAGGCGGGCACGGAGGCGCTCGGGCGCGCGCTCGACTCGGGGATCCCGGCGGCACGCGCGATCGCCCTCGAGGCGCTCGTCGATCGCGTGGCGGACGGCCCAGCGCTCGTCCGCGAGTTCGCGAAGCGCCCGAACCTCTCCGACGACGACCGCGACGCGGTGGCCGGCGTCGTGGGACCCGCGTACTCCGCGCTCGTGGCCGAGCTGATCCGGGCGGGCACGTGGCCGGGGCTCTGGCCCGTCTACCAACAGATCGCGCCGACGGAATGCGTCGAGCTTGCGCTCATCGAGGCCCTCGGCGAGAGAGGGGGCGACCACAGGCTGGGCGCCATCAGGGTGCTCACGGAGGTGGAGGATCCTCGGCGGATCGAGGCGTTCCGCAAGGTCCTCAAGGGGACCGACCGGGCAGCGATCCTCGAGGTGCTCGGTGCCGTCCGCGACCAGTACCTGGTCGAACTCGGCGAGGAGGCGCTCGCGCAGCTCCGGAACCCGGACGCGAACATCCGCGCGACCGCCACCGAGGCGATCGACAAGCTCAAGTTCTACGCCGAGGCGAAGAAGGCGTTCGAGAAGTAGCCCGGCGTTCGTTGAAAGGTGTCAGGCTCCGTACAACTAATCGGGGGTCGCGGTCAGGGGCACGCGGCGGCCGCGGCGGAGGATCTCGAACTTGACGGGCACGCCCGGGGTCTTCTCCGTCAGCGCCTCCGCGAGCTCCCACGCGTCGCGGTAGCTCTTCCCGTCCACCGTCACGATCACGTCGTTCGCGGCGAAACCGTCGGGCGTCGGCCGCGAGAAGAGCCCGGCGACCGCGCACGCCGACGGCGGCAGGTCGAACTGCGCGATCAACGCCTCCTCCACCGGCCGCAGGTCGATCCCGAAGTCCGCGCGCGTGACGCGCCCGTCGCGGCGCAGCGCATCCACGATCCGCGCGATCCGCGCCGACGGCAGCGCGAACCGAAGCTCGAGCTGGCGCGCTTGCCCCGGCACGTCCGGGTCCTCGACTTGGCGCGGCGGAAGCCCGCCGACGACGAGCCCGACGAGCCGGCCCTCGCCGTCGACGCACGCGGCGCCCACGTTCGGCCGCCCCTCGAGCGTGCCGACGGCGAACACGGAGCCGAGCACGATGCGGCCGGTCCCGGTCACGCCGTACATGTCCTGGATCCCGATCGCGACGTGCTCCGCGCGCACGCGGCCGCGGAGGAACTTCGACTTCCCCTCGCTGCAGTGCACCGAGCAGCCGGCGATCCCGATCTGCGCGTCGTCCTTCGCGACGACGCCCGCGTCGATCGGCACGAACGCGGGCGAGTCCTCGGGGACCTCGACGAGCGCGCAGTTCGACAGCGGGTCCGTGCCCTTGACCTTCGCCTCGGCGACCCGGCCGTCGAAGTACTTGACGACCACGCGCAGGTCGGCGCGCGGGTGGAGCGCGGGCGTCAGGATCTCCCGCTCGGAGATGCAGACGCCCGTGACCACGAGCGTGTAGGGCTGGTGGACCGTGATCTGCTGGAGGACTTCGAGCCTCCCCTCCTTCTGCGCCTCCCGCGCGCGCTCGAGCGCTCGGTCGGTCGTCTGCACCTGCACGACCGCACGGCAGAGCTTTCTCGCGTCCTGCGCGTACGCGCCGGCCGCCGCGATGGAGATGAGAAGCGCGACGCCCCGCATCACCTCGACCCGATGTCGATGACGTTCGCGACGGGCTCGACCGGCTCGCCGAGGTAGATCGAGCTCTCGTAGGCATCGAAGAGCTCGGCAGCCGAGATGCCCTCGCGCCGGCTCCCCAGCTCGAGCGCGCCTCGCACGACCGTGGGGGCGGTGGGGCGCCGGGGAGGAGGGGGAGGCGCCGTGCCGCTGCCGGAGAACGAGAAGTAGCCGACGGTCAGTGCGAAGAGGAGCGTGGCGGCGACCGCGACGCGCCGGTAGTAGCGCGTGCCGAGCCCCTCGAGCACGAGGCGGGGCTTCGCCTCGAAGGCGCTCAAGGCGATCGCGGCCTGGATTCCTGGCAGGACGTCACGCGCGGCGACGGGCGGCTCGGGCCGTTCGCGCAGGAGCCGGAGCGCGCCTTGCGCCGCGCGCACCTCCTGGTGGAGGGTGCGCGCCTTGGGATCGGTCTCGATCAGGTGCTCGACCTCGCGACAGGAGGGCTCGTCGAGGTCGCCGTTGACGTAGTCGAAAAGGAGCGATTCGAGGCGGGACCTTCTCATGGCTGCTTCATCGTTCCTCGCGCCTGAGGAGGCGCGTCCACCGCTCGCGGAAAAGACTCCGCGCCCGGTGGAGGCGCCACCGCACGGTCGAGTAGGAGAGATCGAGGATCCTGGCCACCTCCTCCACGGAGAGGCCGTCGATGTCCTTCATGGTGAGCGGGATCCGGTACTCCTCGGGCATGTCCCGGAGCACCTGCTCCACGCGCTCGATCGTCGCCGCCTTCTCGTCGTCCTCGAGGGCGGCCTTCTTCGCGTCCACGAGGTCCTCGACCTTGTCGGTCGGGACCGTCCGGTCGCGCTCCATGCGCCGCTTGTGGTCGATCGCGAGGTTCAGCACGATCCGGTAGAGCCACGATGCAAAATCGCGGCCGAGGTCGTAGCTCTGGAGCGCCTTGAAGACCTTCACGAACGCTTCCTGCGCCACGTCCTGTGCCCGGTCGTGGTCGTAGAGCACGTCGTACGCGGTCCAGAAGGCGCGCTTCCAGTGCTTGTTGACCACCTCGGCGAAGGCGTCCTGGTCGCCCGCCTGCGCGCGCCGGAGGAGAGCGATCTCCTCGGTGCGGTCGACCGTCTCCTCCTTCGGGACATCCGAGGAGAAGAGGCCGAGGCGGAAAACGTGTGCGGTCGCCATCCGAAAAGTGCCCGGGGATAATACCTTTCGGCCGGAAGCGGGAGGGTTCCCGCCACGGCGGTCCAAACCTGATTACGATGGGCGGCCGATCGATGGCAGGACGGATCCTTCTTCTCATCCTCGGCTTCCTCGTCTGCGCGGCGCCTGCCCCGGGGGAGGGCGACAGGAAAGGCCCCCCGGCCCCCCCCAAAGCAAAAGACCCGAAGGAGGATCCCGCCTTCCGGGAGAGCGTTCAGCAAGCGATCGACAAGGGCGTCAAGTGGCTCCTCGCCCGCCAGGACGGCTCCGGGAGATTCCCCGGGTATTCCGACGCGCGTGGGGACATCTACCCGCTCGGGATGCACGCGCTCGCGACGCTCACGATCCTCAAGGGCGGCTGCCCGGTCGACGGGCCCGAGGTGACGAAGGCCCTGAGGGCGCTCGAGTCCCTTTATGGGACGAACCGGAACGCCCTCTACACGTACGAGGTCGGGCTCGCGCTCATGGTCCTCGACGCGAAGGTCACGACCGTGCCGAAGGGGAAGCCCGAGCCGAAGAAGCTGCCGAAGCCCCTTGCGCGCGATCTCGAGCTCGCGACCGAGCTTTCGAACTGGATCCAGAAGCAGCAGAGGCCCGAGGGGCTCTGGCGCTATCCGGACGGCGGGATCGACCTCTCGAACACGCAGTACGCGGCCCTCGGCCTCTGGTCCGCGCACCGCCTCGGCGTCGACGTGAACAAGGGGGTCGTGCGCCGGATGCTCGAGGGGACGCTCGAGCGGCAGCAGCCCACGGGACCGAGGGTGTCGTTCTACGACGACCCGAAGGCGTTCCTGGCGGCGGGCGCCGAGCGTCGCTCGACGACGACGATCCGCGCGCGCGGCTGGCGCTACCTTCCCGAGGAGGAGGTCACGCTCGCGGACGGGACGACGAGAAAGATCGTCTACCCGTACTCCGGCTCCATGACGTCCGCGGGCGTCGCGATCCTCGCGATCGGCCGCGACATCCTCGGCAAGGGCGACTCGTGGCTCGGGACGAAGGACACGCTCGTCCGCACGGCGATGTGGGAGGGGCTCGCGTGGATCCAGAACAACTGGGAGCTCCGCGACAACCCGGGGCAGGCGGGGAACTGGCCCTTCTACTGGATCTACGGCCTCGAGCGGTGCGCGCGGCTCTCGGGCGTCGAGTACGTCGGGCTCCACGACTGGTACCACGAGGGCTCGATCCGGCTCATCGACGACCAGCGGGAAGACGGAAGCTGGCCGAAGACGCACCGGATGAAGCCGAAGGGCGACCAGAACGTGCGCTGGTGGAGCGACCAGGTGGACACGTGCTTCGCGATCCTCTTCCTCACGCAGTCGACGCCGGAGATCAAGACGCCGCCGCCGGCGATCACGGGGGGGTAGAGCCGCGACCGCAGCGCCGCCGCCCGCCCGTCCGGCGCCGGATCCGGCGAGGGACCGGAGCCCAAGACCGCACCGGCGGTACAATGGCGGGCGGAGGTGACGCATGCGCGCGATCCTCGGCCTTCTCCTCCTCGCAGCCCTCGCCACGCCCTCGCAGGCGTGCGACTCGTGGGGCGGCTGGCGCGGCCACCGCGGCTATCGCGCCTACGGCTATCGCAGCTACTACGGCCGGCCCTACTGGCACCATCCCTACTACGCCCGCTTCGGGTACCAGAGGCCGTATCTCTACTACCGTCAGCTGCGCTCGTTCGGGTACGTCGGCTACATGGGACAGCCCTTCGGGGCGGGATCCTACGGGGGGTGCGGGGGCCCGATCTACTACACCTACTACCCCGCGTACGTGACCGTGGCGCCCGTCTACGCGAGGCTCTCCGTCGCGCTCACGATCGACGACATGACGAAGTCCCCGAAAGCCGACCGCGACGGCCTCCCGCGCCCGCGGACGGAGCCCGTCGGGAGCCGTTTCCTCAAAGACATCCGCTAGCCGCCGGGTCATAATGCCAGCGTGGCCCGGCAAAGGGACGATGAAGAGCTCCTCGCGCTGTGCATCCGGCGCGAGCCGGGCGCGTGGGTCGAGTTCGTCGACCGCTTCAAGGGCACGGTGCAGGCACTCGCCCGGCGCTCGCTGAAGCTCAACGGCCACGTGCCCGACGAGCCCGAGCTCGAGGACGTCGTGCAGGAGGTCTTCGTCGCGCTCATCCGCAGGGACTTCCGGCTCCTCCGGAACTACGACCCGACCTACACCGTGAAGACCTACCTCGGGGTGATCACGAGGACCGAGGTCCACAGGTTCCTGCGCCGGCGACGCCCGCTCGCGACCCCGGTCGAGGAGCTCGAGGCGGCGTCCCCGGCAACGAGCTCCTCCGCGGACAGCGCGGCGGACGCCGAGGAGAAGGAGGTCCTCCTCCGGGCCCTCTCCGAGCTGCCCCAGCGCGACGCCGAGATCCTGAAGCTCCGGTTCTTCCGGGAGATGGACTACCGCGCCATCGCGGGTGCCCTGAACATCCCGGAGGCCTCGGTCGGCCAGACCCTCTTCCGGGCGAAGCAGCGGCTCGTGGAGAGGCTCCGGGGGCTTCTCGGGATCCTCGTCTGATCGTCCCGAGGAAGGCCGCTACTGGCTATACTCCGTGATCCGGGGCGGCTTTGCCCCGGCTGGCGATGGACGTAACTCCCGAACTGATCTCACGTTATGCCGACGGCCACGTGGCGCCCGAGGAGGCCCATGCGGTCGAGGAGGCCATTGCGCGGGACCCCGTGCTCGCCTCCGAGCTCGAGGATTTCCGGGCCTTGGCCGGGCTTTTCGGCGACGTGGAGCCCGAGGAGGTCTCGGAGGGGCTCTCGAAGCGGCTCTACGCTCTCGACACGACGGCGCCCGCGCAGGGCTTCCGGCTCGTCTCCCAGGCCCCCGCACCCCCCCGGGTTTCGTGGGCCAAACGGGCCCTCGCCGCGGCCGCGGTCGTGCTCCTCGCCATCGGCGGGATGAAGCTCGCGGAGCGTCCCCAGGTCGTCCTCTTCGACGTTTCGAGACTCGCGATCGGGCCCGACGGCCGGTTGACCGACATCCGCCGGGTCGCGGAGCTCACGGTGAAGGCCGGCGAGACGCTCGCCGCCGAGGAGGGGGAGCGGCTGTCCTTCCGCACCGCCGACGGCGACCGGGTGACGCTCCTTCCGGGCGGCGCGCTTGCGATCGGCGACCCGAGGGACGGCGAGATCTTCGAGCTCGAGCGGGGGACGACCCTCTGCTCGGTGCTCACGCGCGATGCGCCGCGCACGGTCCACGCGGGCCCCTACCGGATCCGCGTGACGCGCGAGGCGCACTTCGGCGTGCGCGTCTCCGAGCCGCACGTGCGCCCGGCGGGCGCGGCCGCCACGAATCCCGAGGTGACCGTGACGGTGAGCCTCGGCGCGGTCGAGGTCTTCAGGAACGGGGACCACGAGACGGTCGCCGCCTGCGAGCGCGCGGTCTTCTCCGCGCGCGGCGAGGTGCGCACGCACGCCGCCAGCGACCCCGTCTACTTCGATCTCATGAGGATCTATCGCGAGCACAGCCGCGAGATCGTCCCCGGCTACTTCACCGGCGAGCCCGGCGTCGCGCCGATCCCGCAGCGGTGGGTGGGCCAGCCGGACGGCAGCGCGGTGCTCGCGCTCTCCGACGCGGACGACGTGGCGCTTCGTGCGACCCACCTCGTCCTCAAGGTCCGGACCAGCGCGCCCGGAGAGGTCCGCCTCACCCGGATCCGGCCGGTCGCGGACCGGCCGGGCGAGGCGGAGACGGCGACGATCGTGCTTCCGTCCGTGGGACGGGAGTGGACGGTGGTCGCGGTGCGGCGTGCCGACTTCGACGGCCCCTCGGCCGAGAAGGGCGTGCGCGCCGTGGGTGTGGACCGGAGCCGGCTCGTCCGGCTCGAGGCGTCCGCGGAGCGGGCGCGGGTCGAGGTGCAATCGAGCCTGTGGGCGGCGCGGCCGCCCGTGGAACTTCTGGAGGTAGTCCGGTGACGAGAATCAAGAACGAGCGGGGGATCGCCCTCCTGACCGTCATCACCGCGCTCGTCGCGCTGATGATCATCGCGGTCCCGTTCGGCATCGCGATGCGCATGGGGTACGAGCGCAGCCTCGCGAACAACGCGCGCGCGAAGGCGAAGGCCCAGGTCGACTCCGCCCTGGACTTCCTCGAGGCGTACGGCGTCCGCTCGACGGACCACGTCGAGGTCGGGAACCGCGCCGCGGAGCGGAAGGACTCCAACAACAACGACCCGGACTGCGACACGCTCGCGGAGATCCAGCCGACGCTCGACCAGATGGCGTCGGCGCTCGGCGTCCCGGTCGAGCAGCTGAAGGACCCCTACGGCACGATCCTCGGCTTCAGCGTCGAGGACGAGAACGGCAAGATCAACCTCAACAACGCATCCTACTTCGCGATCGGCAACCTGCTCGGCCTGTCGCCGCTCGCGAGCCAGCTCGAGCCGGGCGGCCGCACGATCACGGTCGAGGACGCGTCGGCGTTCCCGGAGCGCGGCTACCTGAAGGTCGGCCGCGAGCTGATCCTCTACCGCGCGAAGGAGGGGAACCAGTTCACCGGATGCGAGCGCGCGATGCTCGCGTCGCGGCCCGAGCACGGCCCGGCGGCGCAGTACAAGGCAGGCGAGCCCGTCGTCAACTACGCGGCCTGGGCGATCGCCTACTACAAGGTGAAGAAGCACGAGGGCGAGTTCACCGAGTTCCAGACCCTCGACGTGAGCGACATCTCGCGCCTCTACGAGCTCGACCCCGAGGTCCCGGTCCTCACGCAGGCGGACTGGGAGCGCGTGGCGCCCTTCTTCACCGTGAACAGCCGCGGCCCCGTGGCCGAGGCGTGGACGAACCCGCAGCCGGTGGTGGAGGGCACGTCGCTGCCGCGTACCTCCGGCGAACCCGACCGGTTCAACTTCGACAACAGCTACTTCTACAACCCCGGCACGATCCTCCGCCTCCAGGAGCGCTGGCAGAAGACGGAGGAGGGCGGCGAGTCGTCGCGGGAGAAGACCTACCCGTACCGCAAGGACTTCGAGATGGTCTACGACGCGAAGCCCGTGTCGGGCAGGCGCGGCGGCGAGAGCCAGATGGAGCTCTTCGGGCGCGTCCACAGGAAGTTCGACGGGACGCAGCTCCGCATCGAGTCGCTCGCGCGCGCGCCGGTCAACGTGAACACCGCGCCGCGCGAGGTGCTCCTCGCACTCTTCTCGAACCTCCAGCTCGACACCACGTCGGGCGACCGCGTGACCGTGGCCGAGGCGGGGAAGGTCGCCGACGCGATCATCGAGAGGCGCAACGGGGCGACGCCGCTGCGGAGCCTCGAGGAGTTCCGCTACCTGCTCGAGGACCTTCAGACGCAGGGCCTCTCCTCGAACGACGTGCAGGCGATCTACCGCAACGCCGTGAACAGCCACGACGAGGGGCTCGTCTTCGGCACGGCGCCGATGACCTTCCGCTCGTTCGACATCTACACGTTCCGCGCCGGCGCCCGCGTGGCCGACAAGGGGGGCCGCCTGCTCGCGCAGCTCGGTGCGACGAGCATCGTCGAGATCGGCTCGCAGCTCACGGTCCCGCGGACCTGGGACACGCAGGTCGACTTCGACACCGCCCTCTCGGTGACGAACTCGGCGCGCTACTGGACGAGCGGGCCCGCGAACACGGGCTGGTTCGTGGCGAACAACATCGAGCCGTGGCCGCGCTGGCAGAAGCCGGTCTACAAGGACATCTTCGCGTTCGACCCCTACGCGCGCGAGTCCGGCAAGGGGAAGCGCAGCTATCCGACCACCGGCGGGGACGACACCCAGGAGGCGACCAACGGCGACATCCGGCTCGCGCCCGCGCGCATGGAGCACGATACCGCGCTCCTCGATGCCGCCTACGTCGAGCACTTCGACAACCGGGAGTACGTGGACGGCCTCGTGGTCGAGGGGGGCTTCTCCCTCGGGGACAGGCTCACGGCCGGCTGGGTCGAGAACGACAGGGTCCAGGGCATCTCGATCCAGTTCTGGTTCCAGCCGCGCGCCGCCGCGGGGAACGCCGTGCTCTTCGACTGGGGCGAGTCCGAGTACACGAACCGGATCGCCTGCTTCGTGGACGGCTCCCAGAACCAGCTCGTCTTCCGCGTGGCGGACGACACGATGGTCCAGCGCGCGTCGGACATCCGGTACGACCTCTCCGAGCTGAACCTGCTGCCGGAGAACTGGTACCACATCCACCTCGTCGCGACGGGCTGCCACCCGTCGATGATGACGCTGCTCGTCGACGGGCGCGCGGTCGGCAAGACGGGGCTCCTCACGAGCCTCGCCGGCGGGCTCGCCGTGGACGCGGGGTCGATCAACGTGGCCGACGCGTCGGGATTCCCCGACACCGGCGCCCTGCTGATCGGCAACGAGGTCATCGAGTACCAGTCGGTCTCCGACGGCCAGTTCGTGGTCCGGACCGACTCGAAAGGCAACGTGGTCGGGCGCGGCACGCGGGGCACGTTCGCCGCCGAGCATCCGGACGGCGCGACCTGCGTGCTCTTCGGCTACACGCGGCCGATCGTGGAGGAGCTCCGGCCCGGCGGCTCGACGCTCACGGACGAGGTCGGCCCGTGGTCGGTCGTCCAGGTGAACACGTTCACCGACCACGAGGAGCAGCCGCTCTGGCAGAGCTACCGGCCGAACGTGCGCAACGTCAGCCCCCAGGTGATCGCGCAGGGGTCGGGCGGCAGCAGCACGACGACGCTCATCATCCACACGGTCCCGGTCACGGACACCTTCAGCGGCTTCACGCTCGGGACCTACGGGAACGGCATCTACGAGAACGAGGACGACAAGAAGACGATCGAGGAGCAGCGCCGCGCCTTCCAGGACGACGGCTTCGCCCTCGTCGTGTACCTCGCGGGCACGCGCGACGACTGGGACGGCTTCGTCGAAGGCGGGCGCCAGAACTGCAAGGCCGTGGCCGAGTTCATGTACTACACGGACGACGGCAGCGGCGGCGCGACCGGGCTCACGTTGCAGCGCCTCGCGAACAACGGCGGCGCGCAGAGCCCGCCGGAGCTCGAGGGCGACTACGAGATCCTCGTCGGCTACGTCCATGACAACAGCGAGACCGGGCAGCTGTTCGTAGCCGCCCCGATCGTCGTGATCCCGATCTCGCTCTCGATGACCCAGGCGACGGACGCGGACTACCTGAACCCGGTCAACGACGACGACAAGGACTACTGGGTGGCGCAGCTGCTGAGCAGCGCCGACGGCGATCTCGACAAGTGGGAGTGGGTCCGCTACTCGGAGCGGTTCGACTACAACGGCAAGAGCTTCCTCATCCAGGCGCGCGTGCCGAACGAGCGTCTCCTCATCGACACCGTCTTCGATCCGGACTACGACAACGAGTACCTCGACCGGATGCTCAGCGCGACGTCTACCGGCGGCGGGGATTCGGGCGGCGATCCGGGTGGCGATCCGGGCGGCGACCCGGGTGGCGGCGGCGGCGGCGGGGACGGCGGCGGCGGCACGCCGGGCGACACTCCCCCCGCGCCCCCCTCCGATGGCTCCGGCGGCGACTCGCCGGGCGATCCGGGCGCGGATCCGGGCGGTCCCGGGGATGACGGCCCGGGCGGCGACGCTCCGGGCGATCCGGGCGGCGAGACCCCCGAAGGTCCCGGCGACGATGGCCCGGGCGGCGACGCTCCGGGCGATCCGGGGCACGACCCGGAGGGGCCGGGCGAGGACGGCGGTGGCGGCGACGCCCCCGGCGATCCGGGCAGCGACCCCGAGGTGCCGGGCGACGACAGCGGCGGCGGTGACGCCCCCGGCGATCCGGGCGGTGGCGGTGGCGGATCTCCCCCCACGCCCCCCTCGGACCCCACGCCTCCCCCCCAGGCGCCGGACGAGCCGGTGGCCGAGGATGACGGCGTCTTCCACATCAACATCTCCGTCGAGGGCGTCGCGAACGTGATCCGATTCCGCGGCGTGCAGTCGGACCGGGACAACGACGGGCGCCCGGACGACTGGTGGGGCGAGGGCCT